>CAZZZQ010000161.1:0-7004 GCA_964658405.1 uncultured Sphingomonas sp. | reverse complement strand
GGTCTCTCTGTCGAACAGCAGCGACTCGCCATCATGAACAGCGCCATCCAGCGCTACTGGCTCTGGGTTGCCGCGGGGAACCGGCTCACCATTGCGAAGGGCGTCTTGCTGATCGCGCAGAATCGTCAATCGCTGCTGGACATCGGTGCAGACGCAGGCCAACTGCCCGCTATCGATGCGGTAGACAATCGACGCGCCATCCTGCAACGACAGGGCCAGGTCGTTGAGGCGACACGTGCGTTGCAGGCAGCTGCACTTGATCTATCGCTCTTCTACCGAGATAGTGCAGGTCAACCCATTGTTCCCTCCGACGACCAACTTCCGGCGGAAGTCATGCGCAGCCAGGTCACAGACCCGGAGGATATCAGTGCTTCTCTTGCCCTGGCACTGCAGAAGAGGCCGGATGCCCAACGCGTTTCCACACAGCGTGCAACTGCTGAAGTAGATCTGAAGGTGGCTCGCAATCAGAAACTGCCTGAGTTGGATCTCGTGACGACCTACACCACTGAACGAGGGGAGAGCCCGGATGTCAGGCGAGGCCCGCAGGAGTTTCGCGCCGGGATTAACTTTCAAATGCCCGTTCAGCGTCGACAGGCGGAGGGCAAGATTCGCGCAGCGGAAGCGAAAATAGCGCAGTTCAAACAGAAGGAGCAATACGCACGAGACACCATCCGTGAAGAAGTGCAAGATGCAATCTCTGCTCTGATCACGGCCTCCCAACGTCTCGCCATCGTGCAGCAGGAGCTCCAAGTTACAAGGCAGTTGGAAGCAGCCGAACGTGCGAAATTCGAACTTGGCGAAGGAACGCTGTTCCTGCTGAATCTTCGTGAGCAGGCGACCTTGGAATCAGCAGTGCGGAACGTCACCGCCCTGGCTGACCGCCAGCGGGCCGTTGCCGCATTCCGCTATGCAATCGCAGACCTCTAAACGCCGACTAACGCAACGACTCGCTCTTACACCTAGTACAGAAAGGAGATGAACAGCAGCATTCCTGTCCAGATAACGCTTAGTCGTAACTGCCAGATTCAATGCGATCTCATCTGGCGGGTTACACACACCCTTGAACGGCATACGCCTCGACACGGCCAACCACGCCGATCCTACGAGAACATCTTCGCATCCACGTTGGCTTTCAGTGGCCACCCCTCATACCTGGGCCCAACGCAAATTGGGAAGTGAGTAGCCGAGCTTCTCAAAACAGAATTTTTGTTGAGCTAAAGAAAGGTAAAGCAGATGAATCGCTTTGACAAGAAAGTCGTAATTGTTACCAACGCCGGTACCAGTATTGGTGCTGCCACAGCCAAGCGATTCCTCTCCGAAGGCGCCTCGGTTGTGCTGAATGGATACCGTGAAAATCTCACTGATACAGCAGACGGCATGGACCTGCAGCGACTCATGCTTCATGACGGGGATGTCTCCGATGAGGCGTACATCCAATGCCTCCTGGGAGATACAGTGTCTCGATTCGGACATATTGATGTACTCGTAAACAATGTCCGCCCCTCAATATCCGGGGCGATGCTGAACAACACGGCCGAGCAGTGGTACAAGGTTTTGAACGCAAATGTAAGCAGTGTATTCCTCGCAGTTCGATCCGCATTGCCCTACCTCATTCCAACTGGTGGTGCAATCGTGAATGTCTCCCTGGCCTTTGAAAATGACAGGCTCCGGGGAGGTAGCAGCTATAACGCTTCGCAAGGCGCAGTGAAAACCTTCACTCGCTTTGGTGCTCTCGAGCTGGCTTCTGAGGGCGTGCGCATGAACGTCGTGAGTCCTCGACTTACATCGACAGCCATGGCAGTCGACCTGGACAACAACAAGCCACTTGCAATCACGAAGAAGAAGATTCCTGTTGGCCGTAGTGCGGTGCCGGAAGAGGTTGCAAGTGTTATCGCGTTTCTTGCCAGTAGAGACGCGGCGTTTGTAAATGGGGTTGATCTGCCTGTCGATGGCGGCTTTACCGTCGCTGATCGTTAGTCACTGACGTATGGCACAGGAATCGAACGGAAAAGTCCAGTAGAGCCGTGAGCTATGGGCTTTACTCGCCAAAGCAACTTTCCGACAACACGTACTTCAAGACTCGAGGAGAATCGAACAAATGTTTCTACTGAATAGTGAAATCCTGAACAAGCTGAAGTCTGGCATCCGGAAGTTTCAAGAAGATATTTACCCCAATAAGCAGTTGGAGTACCAGTACGCTGCGACACATCCCCAGAAGCCGCACACCCTGTTAATCACCTGCGCGGACTCCCGTATTAACCCTGAAATGATCACGAGCAGCAGCTCCGGGGAGCTTTTTGTTACACGTAACGTTGGCAACATGGTTCCCTCCTACGGAGAGATGCTGGGTGGTGTTTCAGCCGTTATCGAATATGCAGTGGACGCGCTCGCTGTGAAGCATGTGGTTGTCTGTGGCCATTCTGATTGCGGTGCGATGAAAGCTCTCCTGCAGGATGAGTCGGCGCTCGACTCTATGCCAACGGTGAGAAACTGGCTCGATAACGCTACAGTAGCGAAACGCATTGCCTGCGCTCTCGATGGTGCGGATGTTCCTCAGCTGTCCACAATGACGGAGCAGAATGTCCTTCTCCAGATGGAGCATCTGCGGACACATCCTTCTGTAGCGCGAGCGCTTGCTGGCGGCGACTTTTCAGTCTCCGGCTGGATCTATGACATCGGATCGGGTGATATACGGATCTTCGACGAAGCATCGAACCAGTTCCACAGTGTGCGCTTGCAGGAGGCGGAGGCGTGATCGACAGGGATGCGACAACCAGGCTCCTCGATCAAGCATAAGAGTTAGTGAACTCTTGCTGGAGCGCGTGGGGAAGCTGTGCGTAGTCTCGCAATAACGGGAGTACAAAAATCCAGGAGGCCAGGTTCCTCATGCTGGCGTAGATAGACTGCTTCGGCAAACTTCATCAGCATGCAATGCTGGGCGGGCTTGGTTCCCCTACGCCGAAGGGAGGCCGTGACGGTGGGTTCGAGGTAAGGATCATTCCGGTGTTGGGGCAGGCAGCTGGGATGGTGTCTGACGAGTTGAAAGCGGACACCTCAAGCTCTTGACATCGGCCGGGATACGTTTGCCCCCCCACCATCCGTCACCGTTCCGGCTGCCGCAACAGACTCGTTTGTTCCCAGCCGCACTGGAGCGACGCCAAGGTAGAACAGGAACGGGGCGGAACGGCTGAAGTTCGGGCAAATCGCAATCACGACACGCTTACGTCCCTAACGGACCAACTGACGCACTCCAAACACCACGACACCCAGAAACACCACAACGACCGCCAACAACAGAGACCCAATAAACAGGTTCGCCGCACGCCTCTTCTCGACACTCGGCTCCGTAATGCCGAACGTCATGATAAAGCTGTGTACGAGATTGTCCAGCCACTGCATAGCCCTATACTAGCCCCTCCCTTCATGCAGTACACTGGCCTCTCGCGATGCCGAAGACGAGCCACACGCCGAATCTCCCCGTTAGTCCAAAGCGCCGTCTTCTCCCTGCGCCGGCCGCTGTAGCCCTCGCGTTTGCCTTCTGCATCCCTCCCGCGCCTGCACAGGAGCCACAGGCCGCTCCAGCGCCCGCCCCCGTGCCGCCTCCCGCAGACCTCTCCGCACCTCTTAACGAAGCGCGCCACCTGCTCACAATTGCCGACTATGCCGGTGCCGACCACGCCATGCGCGCCCTGATCGCTGAGCACCCAAAATCACCGGACGCGCACTTCCTGCTCGGCTTCGCCCTGCTGCACGAGCAGAAGCCCACCGAATCGCTGGCTGAATACACCGAAGGCGCCAAGTTCAGGGATCCCAGCGCTGACGAACTTCTCGGGGTCGCCTCCGACTACATCGTTCTGAAGTCCTACACGGACGCCGAGCGCTGGCTCCTCGCCGCTGCAAAGCTGGCCCCCGAGCGGCCCATCACCTGGTATCTCCTGGGCCGCACCCAGTACAACCTGAATCACTGGACCGACGCCGAAAAGTCGTTCCTGACCTGCCTCCGGCTCGACCCCCACCACGAACGCGCCGAGTACAACCTCGGCCTCGTCTACGAGATGCTGCAACGTCCCGAGAGTGCCGTCACTGCCTATCGAACCGCCATCTCCTGGCAGGAGACCTCCACGGAGAAGGATCCCCAGCCCTACCTCGACCTTGGAACCCTCCTGCGCAAGCAAGGCAAAGCCGCCGAAGCGCTTCCGCTCCTGACGATCGCCGCCGCAAGCTCGAAGAATCCCCTCGCACACCAGGAGCTCGGACTGACCTACGAGCAGCTTGGCCGCTACGACGAGGCGATCGGTGAAATGAAGCTTGCCGTCAGCTACTCTCCCAACGTCGAGGCACCGCACTTCTTCCTGGGCCGCCTCTATCGCCGGACTGGCCATAAGGATGAGGCTGCCCATGAGTTCACCGAGGCCGCCCGCCTCGCCGGGACGCAGACAGACGCAGCCGTCCCCAACCGCGACGTTCCACACCTGTAAGGAGTTCGGCATGTCCTCGCTCAGCCGTCGTCGCTTCCTCGGAACTACGCTCGCAGGCACAGCCGCCTCGCTCTGCAACGCCTCGACCGCATTTTCCCAGCCAAAGCCTGCCGCCTCCAAGATCCGCCAGTCCGTCTCGCAATGGTGCTACCCGCAGTTCACCCTCGATGCCCTCTGCACCCACGCGGCCGAGCTTGGCTTGGTCGCCGTCGACCTGCTGCAGCCTGCTGAGTTTGAAATCCCCAGGCGCTACGGCCTGGTCTGCAGCATGGGCTATGTTGGGGCGGGTGAGATCAAAAAGGGACTCAACCGCCTCGAGAATCACGCCGAGATCGAAGCGGGGCTCCGGAAGAACGTTCCGCTCGCCGCGAAGGCCGGCGTTCCGAATGTCATCACATTTTCAGGCAACCGAGATGGCCTTTCCGATGAGGAGGGCGCCCGGAATACCGTCATTGGTTTGAAGCGCATCCGCTCAATCGTCGAAGACCACGGCGTCACGCTCAACATGGAGCTGCTGAACAGCAAGGTGAACCATCCCGGCTACATGTGCGACCACACGGCGTGGGGCGTCAACGTGGTGCAGCAGGTCGATTCGCCGCGGATCAAGCTGCTCTACGACATCTACCATATGCAGATTATGGAGGGCGACCTGATCGCCACCATCCAGGCAAACGCGAAGTGGCTCGGGCACTTCCACACGGGCGGCGTCCCTGGGCGGCATGAGCTGAACGATACGCAGGAGGTGAACTGGGGCGGCGTGATGCGCGGGATCCTCGCGACCGGCTACACCGGATTCGTGGCCCATGAGTTTATCCCCACCGGCGACCCGCTCACCTCCCTTCGCGAAGCCATCCGCATCTGCGCCGTCTAAACGCGAAGCGTCCAACACCCCACGAAGTAGCGCCCGCCCGGCGCAAGGGCGCCCTTGTTTACTGATCCTCCGCGACCGTAGGCGTCTTCCCCGAGATCGGCGAACAGCAAGGCGTCCCAACCGGCTTGAACTCCATAAACTCCACACGAGTCTCATCCGGGTCATACAGATTCAGCTGCGTCTTCCCATCCCTGCCCATCTGCGAATTGTCGCAATCCGCCCCGGAGCAGCCATTCCGATGCAGCAGGGCGATTGCATCGCTCATATGGTCCGTGCCAAGCGACAGGTGATTATCAACACCAATCTGGTGAGCTGACGCATTCACAGGCAGATTCAGCATGTACTCCAGCCAGTCGGAGCCATCCGGCACCTGCACCGCGGCCCAGTCCACTACATCGTCCTTCATCCCGCCTGACCAATAGTCGTGAAAGCCGAGCAGGCCCTTGTAAAACTGGTCCTCGGCTGCCCTGTCCTTCACCACAAATCCTGCATGGATGATGCGTCGCGAGGTAGCGCGAGGCGAAGTATGGGTCTTATCGATCGAACTCTGCGTGAACAGAATCAGATTTCCCTCCGGGTCACGCACTCCGAAGACACCATCCTTCATCGGCTGTGCAATCGCAATCGAGTGAGCCTTGAGGTACCGCTCCATCCCGGCGACGTCTGACGTCCTCAGGATCACGCCCTGCAGCCGCGACACCGGCGCGGGCGATGGCAGCGGCGTCACCTTGATGGACTGCAGCGCATTCACCTGGTAGACCGTCGACGGGCCTTGTGAGGTTCTGTCGAGTCCGATCTCATCGCCATAGAACTTGGCCGAAGCCTCGGGAGCAGCCGTGTAGAGCTCAACCTGTGCGATCCCGGTGATGCGTGGCCGCTGCTGCGCGTGCACAAGCCCTGCGCTTAGAAGTAAAGTTGCTACGACAGCCGCTGTTTTCATGGAAGCGACTGTAGAAGAGCATCCCCGCGATCGTCAATGCGGCGAACGGACCAAGGGCACTTGCGAAGCACAGGAACGACTTAGCTGAGAAAGAGGAGCGACATTGACTGAGCGCAAAGCAGATCTCTCGAAGCATCAAATCACAGAAGGCCCACTCTCCCGGCGGACCTTCCTCGGCAGCGCAGCCGCAGCCCTCTCCCTGAGCGCTCTCCCGCATGCAGCCTCCGCGCAGGCTTCCGCCTCGCCAACCTTCCTCGACATTCTGAGACCACCAGATCGCATCAACGCCTTCGCAGGGCTTGGCCACCGCATCTCTCTTGCCTCGACCTCCGGGACCTGGCACTCCGGAGATGTCGAGGTGAAGACCGCGCTCGCGGCGGACGCACTCTCAGTCCGGCTCATCTCGCCGACCGTCGCCCTCACCCATCTCCACCTCCGCTGGTCGATTCGCCCCGACTCTGCAATGCTCTTCCTCGGCGACCATTGGGAGCGCAGCTACGGGGATCTCGCCTGGCGGCACCTCGCCCCGGAGCGGCCGATGCCGTGGTACTTCGCCACATGGGACGGCAGCCTCTGCCACGCCTATGGAGTCAAGACCGGCGCCGGCGCACTCTGCTTCTGGCAGACAGATGGTGAAGGCGTCTCCCTGTGGCTCAACGTCAGCAATGGCGGAAACGGCGTCCATCTCGGTACCCGCGAGCTGCTCGCCGCCGAG
>CAZZZQ010000160.1:0-7608 GCA_964658405.1 uncultured Sphingomonas sp. | reverse complement strand
AAAGCCCTCTCCAAGGAGAGGGCTTTTCTGTGCCTGCTGAAGCTTTATCAGACAGCGGATTCCTGACCAGGGGACAAGATCAGGCGAGACGCTTTTTCAGAATCTCCTTCGCAACGGCGTCCAGCACTCCATTCAGGAAGTGGATCGACTCCGGTGCGGCGTACCGGCGCGCAATTTCGAGGCTCTCGTTGATGATGATTGGGGAAGGCGTGCTCGGGTAGCCAAGCATCTCCGCGATGGCAGCCCGCAGCAGGTTGCGATCGACGACCGGCATTCGCTCCAGCCGCCAGTTCTGCGAGTGCTGCTCGATGATGCCGTCGATCTCAGGCAAACGAGACGTTGCGACGCGATAGAGATCCTCGGCAAAGCCGCGGGTCTCCGCATCGACATCGTCGCGCGAGGGCCAGAAGAGCTTGCGGACCTCGTCCGGATTCTGCTTTCCAAGATCACCCTGGAAGAGCATCTGCATGGTCAGTTCACGGGACTTTCGACGTGTTCCCATCAGGAAGCCACCGTCGTGCTTTCCTGGCGAATCTTGCGCTGAATCGACACCATCTCGATCGCCGCAATCGCGGCCTCAAAACCCTTGTTCCCTGCCTTCAGCCCGGCGCGATCCAGAGCCTGCTCCAGAGTCTCGCAGGTCAGCACGCCAAATGCATGCGGAATCCCGGTCTCCTGCTGCGACTGGCCGATGCCCCGGGCCACCTCGTTGTAGATCGCCTCGTAGTGAGCCG
This sequence comes from uncultured Sphingomonas sp., assembly GCA_964658405.1. GTDB lineage: Bacteria > Acidobacteriota > Terriglobia > Terriglobales > Acidobacteriaceae > Edaphobacter. The sequence goes on along the minus strand of CAZZZQ010000160.1, from coordinate 6,874 downwards.
TCTCCCCGCGAAGCAGGCAGCCGAGCGTCACGATGGCGTCGAACTTCTTCGTTTCGGCCAGCGTCCGCGCGGCGTTCGGAATCTCCCATGCCCCGGGAACCCGAACCACCTCAACATCCTTCTTCGCCGCGCCGCTCCGATAGAGTGCGTCGAGCGAACCTTGCAGCAGGCGGTCCGTAATGACGGTGTTCCAGCGCGTGGTGATGACGGCGAATCGCATGCCGACGGCGCTCAGATCACCTTCAATCGCGGCAGGAACGCCGTGGAGCGGGTTCTCCGACTGCCAGAAGCCGAGCCGCAGCTCCGGCGTTAGCTGCGCCGTAAAGAGCCTGGAGTTCCAGTGGGTGTCTTCGACCGCGGAGAGCAGCGTCTCGACCTCTTCGCTGCGAAAACGAGCGCTCATCCACTCCTGAACGATCGTCCGGACGTGGTCGAGCTGGCTTACCTCCACCAGCACGGGCGGAACCGCGGGGGGCCAGCCCGTGACCAGTTCCAGGTTGCCGACGGGCGCGAGAAACGCCGCACCTCGGCCGTGATCGTCCTTCCATCCCTTGCCGGCCTCGAACCCGAGCGCCTCAAAAAGTCCCATCAGCCCGTCCATCGCCTGGCTTGAAGCCTCGGCGGAAGCGATCGGCTGGATCAGCGTTATACCTTTAATCATAAGAACGATTGTATCGTCTGGTCCCCCTTGCAATTTGCGGGGAAGAGAGCAAGACTGCTTCAGCGCCGCGCCAGATCGCTTGATATGCTGGATATCGTGCGGAATCCAGTTTTTATCCTTCCTTCTCTTCTCCTGCCCCTGTGCCTGCTTGGCTGCAACCACTCGCCCGCGTCGACGTCGACCGACGCCCGCGCCGTGAATGCGCAGCAGCAGCGCCTTACGGACGACGCCCGCGCCCAGATGGAGCTCATCCCGCCGCCCTCGAAGACGCGCTACATGGCTGTGAAGAGCCTGACCTCCTGGGAGAATCCGTTTCTGACCGTCCAGGGCAACATGGTCACGCTCCACGTGACGATGGCGGACGCAAACACCAGCGGTCTCGGCCAGGGCGGATTGCTGCGCCCGGTCGGTGCGCGCCGGCAGGATCTTAACATCCGGACCTCGGACCTTCCCTCCGCGCTCAACGCAATCCCCCAGAATGCGTGGCCCTACGGTCGTGTCGTTGCCGTGGAAGAGGCGCACAACGTTCCCGTCAACGCCCGTCCCGAGGTGCGCCGGAACATGGAAGCGGCCATGCAGACGCTCAATGACCTGGGAGTCGTCGTCTACGAGTGGACCGAGGGCGGCGTCGGTCTCCGCTAAGCCACAGCGGGCGCTCATAGGCTAAGATTCGGTCTACCACCACTCTCTTTCCTGGATGATGCACTTGCACACTACGGCACTGGTAGTCTTCTGCCTGTTCTTCGTACTCGTTACGATGGCGGGCTTCTGGGCGGCGCGCTGGCGACGTCCGGCCGCCGGCATGGAGTCCCTCGAAGAGTGGGGCCTGGCCGGCCGGAACTTCGGAACCTGGATCACATGGTTCCTGATCGGCGGCGATCTCTACACCGCCTACACGGTCATCGCGGTCCCCGCCGCCCTCTACGGAGCCGGCGCGATGGGCTTCTTTGCCGTCCCGTACGCCATCATGATCTACCCGTACATGATGCTGGTGCTGCCGCGCATGTGGACGATCTGCCATCGCCACGGCTACGTCACCTTTGCCGATTTTGTACGCGGCCGCTACGGTAACCGCTGGCTGACCCTTGCCGTTGCCCTGACCGGCATCCTCTCGCTGATGCCCTATATTGCTCTGCAGCTGGTCGGAATGCGCGTCGTTATCTCGGCCCTTGGCGTCTCCGGCGAATGGCCGCTGGCAGCCGCATTCGTCATTCTCGCGGCCTATACCTACTCGAGCGGTCTGCGCGCCCCGGCGGTCATCGCCATCGTCAAGGACCTGATGCTCTACATCATGGTCATCGCCGCTCTGGTCATTCTGCCGATCAAGCTGGGCGGCTACGCACGGGTGTTTGAGCTTGCAAATCAGGCACTTACCGCCCACGGCGCAACCATCTACCTTCGCCAGGGACAGGTGCTTGGCTACTCTACACTGGCCATCGGCAGCGCCGTCGCCCTGATGCTCTACCCGCATACCGCAACCGCTGTCCTGAGCGCGCAGAGCGCCCGTGTCGTTCGCCGAAACGCTGCCCTGCTGCCGGCGTACAGCTTCGTCCTCGGCCTGATTGCACTTCTGGGATACGTCGCCATCGCCGCCGGTGTCGTCACGAAGGACACCAGCATGGCGGTTCCGCTGCTCTTCCTGAAGATGTTTCCGCAGTGGTTCGCCGGATTCTGTCTCGCTGCCATCGCAATCGGCGCGCTTGTTCCCGCGGCCATCATGTCGATCGCTGCCTCGAACCTCTTCACGCGTAACCTGTACGGCGAATTTGCAGGAATCCAGGCGACCCCGGCGCAGGAGTCGCAGATGGCCAAGTTGGTCTCACTGGTCGTCAAGTTCGGCGCGCTGATCTTCGTCCTGCGCCTGCCCGCACCGTACGCGATCGAGATGCAGTTGCTTGGCGGCATCTGGATCTGCCAGATCTTCCCGGCGGTCGCGCTTGGCGTCTTTACACGCTGGTTCAATCCCTGGGCGCTGGTCGCAGGCTGGGTCACGGGCATGGGACTGGGGACGGCGATGGCGTTCGCCCTTGGCCTCAAGGGCTCGGTCTATCCGCTGCACATCGGGGGCCAGGTCTACGGGATGTACGCCGCAGTGCCAGCGTTGATGGCGAACCTCGTTGTCGCCGCGGTGCTCACAGTCCTGTTCCGTGCTCTCAAGGTGGACAATGGCGTCGACCATACCTCCCCCGAAGCCTACGTCGGATGAGTTAGGCAACCTGTGCACCTTCACAGAAGTTGCCTGCATCCTAACCCCATCAGGATGGTGCGATGAACGACACAGAGTTGAAGACGACAGAGCAGCAACCCTCGCTCGCAAAAGGACTTCTTGCAGGATTGATCGGCGGCCTCGCGGCGACCGCAGCAAAGACCTTCGCCGAGAAGATCTTCCCACCCAGAACGCACGGCGAACCCGAGCCACCCGATGTTCTCGCCGAGAAGCTCGCTGGCCATCCGCTCGATGACGACTCGAAGAAGGCGGCAAGTGAGTCCATTCACTGGGCCTTCGGTGCTCTCGCCGGCGCGGCATATGGGGCGCTCGCGGAGTACTTCCCGGCTGCCACCGCGAAGGAAGGTGCCAGCTTCGGACTTGCCCTGGCCACGCTTACCCACGAGACCACGCTGCCCGCGCTTGGACTCGCTGCGGAGCCTGAAGATCAGACGATGCGCGAGAAGACCAGCGAGATGGGAACGCACGTCGTCTTTGGTCTCGTCACCGAGGTTGTTCGAAAGTCCGTTCGAAAGTTTCTCTAACGGCCTGCCGCTGGTTGTGAGCCCATGAGCCTGCACCAGCGGCCCGCCTGGACACCTAAGTTGACCCTTCCTGTCCCATAAACTTGCATTGCCCTATTCTTCACCCTACCGAACGCCCGCTCGAGATGCCCTTCACGTTCTCTTTATAATCGCCATCACAGGGACAGCAGAGGCCAGTGAATGGAGTACATCCGGTCACCTGCAAGAGGCATAGTCATTCGATGAAGAACCAGCCGCGAAACGCAGTTATCGTCGGTGCAGGACCTGGTGGTCTTGCCGCAGCCATGCTACTCGCCAAGTCGGGAGTAAAGGTCACGATCGTTGAAAAACGTGACCAGGTTGGAGGACGAACGTCAACATGGGACCAGGACGGCTACAAATTCGATATCGGTCCTACCTTCTTTCTTTATCCGCGTGTTCTCAAGGAGATCTTCGCGGCGTCCGGCTACGATCTCGACCGTGAAGTTCCGATGACACGGCTTGATCCGCAGTATCGCCTGGTCTTTGGTTCCGGGGGCGAACTGCTGGCTACACCAAACGTCGAGAAGATGGAGAAGGCGATCGCTGCCATCTCGCCCGAAGATGCACGGCGCTTTCACCAGTTCCTGACTTTGAATCGCATCAAGCTGGAAAAGTTCCTGCCGTTCCTGCAGTCACCCTTTGAATCCTGGAAAGATCTCGCCAAGCCCGGCATGCTGAATCTGTTGCCGCTGCTTGCGCCGTGGCGCTCGCTTGACTCTGATCTGCAGATGCACTTCAAGGATGACCGCATCCGTCTCGGGTTCAGCTTCCAGTCGAAATACCTCGGCATGTCCCCCTTCCGCTGCCCGAGCCTCTTCTCAATTCTTTCTTTCCTCGAATATGAGCATGGCGTCTTTCATCCGACCGGCGGCTGCGGTGCAGTGACGAAGACGATGGCGCGCATTGCACGGGAGATGGGCGTGGAGATTCTGCTCAACGAGCCTGTCGAGCGGGTCCTGATCGAGAAGGGCAAGGCGATCGGTGTCAAGACCGCCAACCACAGCCTTCCTGCCGATGCGGTCGTCGTCAACGCAGACTTCGCAGGCGCGATGAAGCGGATGGTTCCGAATCATCTTCGCGACAAGTGGACCAACGAGAAGCTTGCGAAGAAGAAGTATTCCTGTTCAACCTTCATGATGTACCTGGGCATCGACGGTCGCTACGATGACGTCTCGCACCACACCATCTATCTCGCGGAGAACTACAAGCAGAACCTCCGCGATATCGAGGAGCTTCACCAACTCTCGGATAATCCCTCGTTCTACGTACAGAACGCAGGCGTGACTGACCCGACGCTCGCACCTGATGGCAAGAGCACCCTGTATGTGCTTCTTCCGGTTACACATGAATCGTCCAACGTCGACTGGCGTAAGGAGACTCCGCGCTATCGCGATCTCGCGCTGAAGCAGCTTGCTAAGATCGGCATCACCGACGTGGAGAAGCGGATCCGCACCGAGAAGATCATCACCCCCGAGGGATGGAAGAACGAGTTCGATCTCTACAAGGGCGCAACCTTCAGCATGGCGCACTCACTCGATCAGATGCTTCACCTGCGCCCGCATAATCGCTTCGAAGACATCGACCAGATGTACCTGGTCGGCGGCGGTACGCACCCCGGAAGTGGTCTGCCGGTCATCTTCGAATCGGCACGCATCACCTCGCGGCTTCTGCTCGAGGATCTCAAGATGCAGCCTATGTGGGATGCCGGCGTGACTGACGCGCTGATCAACGATGAACTGGTCGGGGTGGCTTCCTAGCCATGAATACTTCGGTTCTGGCTGAGGGTCCGCAGGCCGGAGAAGACGTCCTGAAACAGGCGCTCTCTGTAGCCGCGGCCACCAGCGAGCAGGAGAGGTGGTCCGCCACACCGCTCAAGCAGCGGCTGGCGGTCCTGCGAAGGGGGCGCCATGAACTGGCGCTCCTTACCGAGCCGCTCTCCAATGCGATTTCGCCGGTCCTTGCCCGTATTCCTGCCGACACGCGGGTCTCCGAGATTCTTCCACTCCTCGAAGCATGCCGTTTCCTTGAACGTAGCGCCGGAACGATTCTTGCCCCACGCAGACTCGGTGGACGTGGCCGTCCGATGTGGCTGGCCGGAGTCACCAGCGAAGTCCACCGCGATCCACTGGGTCATGTCCTCGTGATCGGACCGGCAAACTATCCGCTCTTCCTGCCCGGCGTCCAGGCGTTGCAGGCGCTTGCGGCAGGAAACATGGTCACGTGGAAGCCCGGTCGTGGCGGCAAGGCGGTCGCTGAACTTTTTGCCGAGACGCTCTTCCGCGCGGGTCTCTCTCGAAGACTTCTGACCATTACCGAAGAGAGCATTGCGGCCACCAATGAAGCCATCGACGCCCGTCCCGACAAGGTCTTCTTCACGGGCTCTGCTGCAACAGGTCGCATCCTGATGCGGCGCCTTGCGGAGACCCTGACCCCCAGCGTAATGGAGCTCTCCGGCTCAGACGCTCTCGTCGTGCTCCCCTCCGCCGATCTGCCTCGAGTTGTGGCGGCGCTCACCTTCGGCATGCGCCTCAACGGCTCCGCCACCTGCATGGCCCCAAGGCGGGTTCTGCTGCTGAACGCTACAAATGAGCGACGAGCGGCCTTTCTCGCGCAACTGCAGAATGCCTTTGCCACCGTTGCGCCCATTCATCTCCCGGAGACGGTCAGGCTGCAGCTTGTCGAGCTTGCCGATGAGGCTCGGTATCAAGGCGCAACGGTGCATGGCGATCTTGGGCTTCCCACCATCGCTCCCATCCTGCTGACCGATGTCACCCCTTCAATGCGGATCGCCCAGGCGGACCTCTTCTCACCCGTGCTCTCCGTCATCGAGATCAGCAGCATGGACGAATTGCTGGCAGCCCAGCAGGCCTGCCCGTTTGCCCTGACCGCAGCGATCTTCGGAGACGAGCAGGAGGCCCGCAGCATCGCGGCCCGGCTCAACGTTGGAACGGTCTCAATCAACGACCTTATCGTGCCCACGGTCGATCCGAGGGTGCCCTTCGGCGGCCGACGTCAGAGCGGCTTCGGCTCCACGCGCGGTGCGGAAGGCCTGCTCGAAATGACTACGCCGCGTACCGTCGCCGTTCGTCACGGGCGCAGTACACAGCAGTATGAGGCGACAACTGTCGCGCATGAAGGTATCTTCGACGGCCTGATTGCCGCGATCCATGCAGGAAGCTGGGCCGCTCGGTGGCACGGCGTGAAGCAGCTTACAGCAGCAGCGAGAACCATACGCGAGAAGAAATAGGAGCATCATGGCAGGCAATGGAGCAGGAGCGGCCCGCACGGGCGCAGGGATGAACGTCGGCGTAATCGGGTCTGGATTGGCCGGCCTGACAGCAGCATGCACGCTCGCAGCACGCGGGCACTCGGTCACCGTCTTCGAGAAAAACGAATGGCTCGGAGGCAAGGCCGCCCAGCTGCGCGCCGAGGGCTTCCGCT
>CAZZZQ010000159.1:0-7618 GCA_964658405.1 uncultured Sphingomonas sp. | reverse complement strand
CTATCAGACGGTTCAACCGGCGCCGCGGCCTCTGATGCTTGAGGTTCTGCACGACTGGGTGACGACCGTCGATCACAAGAAGATCGGCATCCTGTACATCGGCTATGCGCTCGTCTTCCTTTTGGTCGCCGGCTTTGAAGCGTTGCTGATGCGGATTCAGCTTGCATTGCCTCAGAACACCTTCGTCTCGCCACAGGTCTTCAATCGCCTGTTTACGATGCATGGCACAACGATGGTCTTCTTCGTTGGAATGCCGATTCTGTTTGGCTTTGGCAACTACCTTATCCCTTTGATGATTGGCGCTCGGGATATGGCTTTCCCGAGGTTGAATGCGTTCAGCTTTTGGATCTCCGCGTTCGGCGGAATCCTGCTTTACTACAGCTACATTGGCGGAAGCGGTCTCTATGGTGCCGGCAGTGCGCCGGACATCGGGTGGTTTGCGTACGCACCGCTGACCGCACAGATCTTTTCGCCCGGTCACAGCACGGACTACTGGACGCTTGCCGTACTGCTGAGTGGAATCGGAACCATCGGGACGGCACTGAATATTGTTGTGACTACGATCTGCATGCGGTGTCCCGGTATGAAGCTGAACCGGATGCCGCTGCTGGTCTGGCTCTACCTGGTGACGTCCGTGATGGTGTTCGTTGCGGTGAGTCCGCTGACGGCCGCCCAGATCATGCTGATGCTTGATCGCTACGCCGGGGCGCACTTCTTCGATACGCAGGCAGGCGGATCGGCCGTGCTATGGATGCACTTCTTCTGGATCTTCGGCCACCCCGAGGTTTATATCCTCGTACTTCCGGCATTCGGGTTTGCGAACGAGATTATTCCTGTGTTCTCGCGCAAGGCCATCTTCGGGTATCCGGCGATGGTCGCGGCAACGGTGGGAATTGGGTTCATCAGCCTGAGTGTCTGGGCACATCACATGTTCACGGTCGGGATGGGCGCCGGAGCGAATACGTTCTTCACGCTGGCGACGATGATCATCTCGGTGCCTACCGGGATCAAGATCTTCAACTGGCTGGCGACGCTGTGGGGTGGAAAGATTCACTACACGGCGGCGATGATGTTTGCCGTTGGCTTCTTGTTCCAGTTCCTGATCGCCGGGCTTACGGGCATCATGTTGTCCGCATCGCCTTTTGACTGGCAGCTTGGCAATTCATACTTCGTGGTCGCGCACTTCCACTACGTGCTGGTGGGCGCGATCCTGTTTATGATCTTCTCGGCGTTTTACTTCTGGTTTCCGAAGATGAGCGGTCGCATGCTGAGCGAACGGCTCGGCAAATGGCACTTCTGGATCTTCCTGATCGGGTTCCACCTGACGTTTGACTTTATGCATGTCCCGGGACTGCTCGGGATGCCACGCCGGGTTTATACCTATGAGGCTGATCGTGGCTGGATGATCTGGAACATGATCGTCTCGAGCGGTGCAGTCTTCCAGACGATCGGCACCCTCATCTTCGTCTACAACATGGTCTGGTCATACTTCAAAGGTCCGGTTGCGGGGCCCGATCCGTGGGACGCATGGACGCTCGAATGGGCAACGACCTCACCACCGCCCGTCTTTAACTTTGCAGTCATTCCGAGCGTGCAGAGTCGACGTCCGCTTTGGGATTTGAAGCACCCTGAAGATCCTGACAGCAACTACGAATAAGGAGGGAAACCGTTGACCCAGACTGCTGTAATTCCGCAAACTCCGAATGAAGCCTGGACGCTCCCCTCGCGCGGTGTCGTCGGGATGGCGTGCCTTATTGTCGCAGAGGCGGCGATCTTTATCATTTTCGTGGTCGCTTACGTTTTTTATCTCGGTAAGAGCGTGGCGGGCCCGCAGCCGCGTGACGTTCTTGAGCTGCCGATCCTTACCTCGATCTGCCTGCTCTCGAGCAGTCTGACGGTTCACTTCGCAGTGGCTGCGTTGCATCGCGGCAAGCAGGCGGCATGTTCGCTGTGGCTTGCTGCGACTGTCCTGTTGGGTGGAATCTTTCTTGCTGGAACGGGGCAGGAGTGGTATCACCTGATCTACCACGATGGCCTTACGATCCGGACGAACCTCTTCGGAACTACTTTTTACTCGCTCGTCGGACTGCATGCGACGCACGTCATTGTCGGGCTTCTCATGTTGACGCTCGCATTGATCTTTTCTCTACGTGGCACGATGACGACGAGGCACACCGAACGGCTTGAGGTGCTTTCGCTCTATTGGCACTTTGTGGATGCCGTTTGGGTCGTGGTCTTCCTCGTGGTCTATGTCCTTGGCAGATGAACCAGAGCTCTTGAAAGGAGACAGCGTTGCAGATCGATCATGATCAAAGCTCATCGGATGAGATCCAGCTTCCATCGCCTACTGCGTGGCCGATGGTGCTTGCGCTTGGCGTTGCGCTCATCCTTGGCGGCATGGTGACGAATATTGTCATCGGTCTTCTTGGCTTGGTGCTGACGGTCTGGGGCAGTGTGGGCTGGTTTCTGCAGGTACTGCCGCATGAGGCGCATGAGGCGGTTACCGTCGAGACGCAGGAGGCCCAGATCATCAGCAGTCGCACGCTGACAGAGCGGCTGCCGACGAGCGAGATGCACCGCAAGATTCTTCCGGTCGAGACCTTTCAGATCACGACCGGGATAAGGGGTGGGGTTGCTGGTGGCATTGCAATGATCGTGCCGGCCGCTGTCTTCAGCCTGATTCGTTACCACAGCATCTGGTACGCGGCGAACCTGCTGGCCGCTGGAGGATTTGTAAGCTGGGCGGGTGCGAGTAACGCATTCCTCAGTGAGTTTCATCTGCGTGGACTGATCGCTGCCATCATTATCCATGGATTTACGTCGCTTCTGATCGGTCTGCTCTATGGAGCGATGCTGCCGATGTTCCCGCGCTATCCGATCGTGACGGCCGGCTTTGTTGCTCCGCTGCTGATGACCGGCATCCTTCATTCCGCAGCCGGAATTGTAAGCCCGATCTTGAACCAGCGAATTGAGTGGTTCTGGTTTGTAGCGTCGCAGATCGCATTTGGGCTGGTGTGTGGCTTTGTCGTGAATCTCCAGGCGAAGGTCCGGACCGCGCAGTTTCGCGAGCTGCCCTTTGCAGTTCGAGCAGGGATTCACTCTGATCAGTCCGAGCGGTCCAGCGCCTCCGAATCCGACTCGGATAAAAAGGACCTGTCTTGATCAAGGTAAAGTTTTTCGCACTCGCAGTGATGATCGCATGTGTATGCCTCGTCTCCAATGGCTGCCGAAGTGCGCCCGGTAAGCCGGGACCAGAGGTCGAGGCGCAGCGTCCCGATGAGGTCATGGATGCGGCGACCCTATATCGGCAGAACTGTGCAGGATGCCACGGAGACCAGGGCAGGAATGGAGCTGCGATTGCGCTGAGTAATCCCGTCTATCTTGGCGTTGCAGGTGCGGCGACGATCGAACGAGTCACCGGAGCAGGTGTTCCCGGAAGCCTGATGCCTGCGTTTGCGAAGAGCGCCGGGGGCATGCTGACGGATCGGCAGATTGTCGCGCTAACCGAGGGCATGATGCGTGCCTGGGGTAAGCCAAATGCGCTCGCAGGCCAGCCAGCTCCTTCATACGCGAGCACGGGGCCGGGCGATGTGACGCGTGGCCAGCAGGCGTACACAACCTTCTGCGCGCGGTGCCACGGTATGGATGGTGCCGGGGTTGCCGCGGGGACAGTTCATACGGGGTCGCTGGTCGAGCCGGCCTACCTTGCGCTGGTGAGTGATCAGGGCCTGCGAAGCATGATCATCGCCGGGATGCCGGAGCAGGGAATGCCTGATTGGCGCTCCGACCTGTCTGGCGCCGGTGCTCGCAGCATGACCGACCAGGAGATTACCGATACGGTGGCGTGGCTGGCCTCGCATCGCACACCGGCCCCGGGTCAACCGTATCGAGAGCACCAGTAGCCTGCAACAGAGTAGATGGAGAGACGCATGACCGAGTTACTGAAACATCCCGGCGAGTCCAGCAATGACAGCCTTTCGCCTGAAGGGAAGGCGGCCGCGCATACACGCCGCGTCTTCCTGTTCAAGCTATCGGTACTCCTCAACGCGGCCGTTGGTACGGTGCTCGCGGTCCCGCTGGTGGGCTATCTGCTTGGGCCGGCCATGAAGAAGAGCTCGAGCACGGGAGCCTGGGTGAATCTCGGACCGGCCAAAGACTTTCCCGTCGGGGAGACGCGGCTCGTCGATTACGTGAGCCCGGAGAAGAGTCTGGGGGATGGTGAGACGGCCAAGATTGCCTGCTGGGTAAGGCGCATCTCGCAGGATCAGTTTCAGGTCTTTGCGATTAACTGCGCTCATCTTGGCTGTCCGGTTCGCTGGTTCGCCCAGTCGAAGCTTTTCATGTGCCCCTGCCATGGGGGAGCGTACTACGAGGATGGTGCTCGCGCCTCCGGTCCTCCGGAGCGAGGACTGTTTGAGTATCGCTACAAACTCGCAGGGGATTCGCTGGTGATTCATGCAGGGGATATGCCAACGCTTGCGACGCAGGCCTCCTGCAAGGAGAAGCCGCTGGTGCAGATTGAGCCCGCCGTGGCGGAGACGAGGTCTACAACATGGCCAGCTTAAAAGAGCGCGGAATCAAGGCGGCCATCTGGGGCTATGGATGGGTGGAGCATCGGCTCGGCCTGATCAAGCCGGCGACGGAGATGGCGACCCACCCGACGCCTTCCAATAATGCGAGTTGGATGTATGTCTTCGGCAGCGCTGCTACAGTGCTTCTGATCATGCAGGTGATGACCGGGATTCTTCTTGCGCTGGTCTACAGTCCGTCTGCGAACGAGGCGTGGGGCAGCCTGCAGTTTCTAAATCACAACGTTGCGCTCGGATGGTACCTGCGGGCCCTGCATGGATGGGGATCAGACTTCATGATCGCCATCGTGCTCATCCACATGGTGCAGGTGTTTCTCTTTGGAGCGTTCAAGTTCCCGAGGGAACTGACATGGATGATCGGGGTCGTGCTGCTCCTGCTGACGCTTGGAATGGCGTTCACCGGCCAGGTGATGCGCTTCGATCAGGACGCCTACTGGGGCCTGGGGATCGGGGCATCCATCGCCAGCCGGGTTCCTTTGATCGGCGGACCGCTGGTCCACATGATGCTGGGGGGGCCGATCATCGGCGGAGCGACCCTTTCGCGATTCTTCACGCTGCATGTCTTCGTCATTCCCGGAATTCTGCTGGGCGGCGTAGCCCTCCATGTCTGGATGACGCTGAAGCATGGAGTCAGCGACTGGCCGATGCCAGGCCGGATTGTGACGAAGGCGACCTACGAGCACGAGTATCACGAACTGGCGAAGACCACGGGGATCCCCTTTGTACCGGATGCTGCCTGGAAAGACGCGGTCTTTGCGGCTGCAATCATGTTCTCCGTGATGGCGGTGGCATTTTTCTTCGGACCGTTTGGCCCAGGTGGACAGCCTGATCCGACGATCATCCAGACCGCGCCAAAACCTGACTTCGCCTTCCTCTGGATCTACGCGGTTCTTGCCTACCTGCCACCCTCGATCGAGACGCCGGTGATGCTGGTTGCGCCGGTGATCGGGATTGCAGCGATGTTGCTGCTTCCTCTTTTTGCGAGTGAAGGGGAACGGCACTGGTCGCGACGTCCGGTTGCCGTATTGATGGTGTCTGTGATCGCCGTCTCCCTCGGCATCTTTACACGGCTTGGAACCTACACTCCGTGGAGCCCGATCATGGGAGCATGGTCGAGCGATGCGACGCCGGTCCGCTATCTTCACGACCGCACGCCGCTTGAACGACAGGGGGCGCTGGTGCTGCAGGACAAGCAGTGCCGCAACTGCCATATGCTTGGCGGAGTCGGGGGGCAGCGCGGACCCGCGCTCGACGAGATCGCAACACGCATGACCGAGGACCAGATCATCCGGCAGGTCCTGCAAGGCGGCGGTAATATGCCGGCATATGGCAACGCTCTCAATCCGTCGGAGACCAAGGCCCTCATGCGTTTTCTGTTGACGCTCCACGGCAATAATCTGACGCCAGCGGTCGATGCGTCGCATGAGCTGCGATCAACCAGTGAAGTGAAGCAGCCAGATCTTCCCGGTGCCTCAACGGATCGGAAGACTCAGTAACGTATGTCGGACGCAGTTCACGACATTCTGGCGGAGTGGACTCTTCCGATAGGCCTGACCACAGGGATCGTGCTCACAGCGCTGATCTATGTACGGGGCTGGCTGGCGATTCGCAGGACGCGCCGCTCGCAGTTTACGGATCTACGTCTGGCCTCGTTCATTGGTGGACTTGGCGTGCTCTGGCTCTCTATCGGTTCGCCGATGGATGGCTTTGCGGATGCCTTGCTGAGCGCCCACATGGTGGAGCATCTTTTGCTGATGTCCGTCGTGCCACCGATGCTGCTCTTCGGGCTACCGGTTGTCCCTATGCTGCGAGGACTCCCGTCGGTCGTGGTGCGCTGGGTCGTTGGACCGCTGATGCGAGTCCGCACTCTTCGCCGCTTCGCACACTGGCTCGTCACCCCGCTCATCGCATGGCTGGCGATGAATGTAACGTTCCTTGCGTGGCATGTACCGGGCGCCTATGACTTCGCGCTGGAGCATGAGACCTGGCATGCGGTTGAACATCTTTGCTTCCTCATCTCGTCACTGCTGTTCTGGTGGTGCATTATTCGGCCGTGGCCTGCACAGGCTGGTCAACGAAACTGGGGAATGCTGATCTACCTCGTCACCGCGGATGTGGTGAACACGCTGCTCTCGGCATTTCTGGCTTTTTGCGGGCGTCCGGTCTACCTCTTTTACAGTCAACATCCGAACCCCTTCCAAGTTCCCCAGCTTGAAGACCAAGTGATGGGAGCAGTCATTATGTGGGTGCTTGGGTCGCTCGTATTCCTTGTGCCGGCGATGCTCATCACCCTGAGGCTCGCGGGGTTCAACCGCACAGAGAGCCGAAGCACCTTGTAGCTTTCGGCTCAAGATTGGCCCCCGGCCTTTATCTCGTAGCGTTTGGATACGATCGCCTTGTTGGTCCGGTTGGGGCTTGACGTCAGTCAAGTTTCTCCCTACTGTGGACAGAACCGTACATAAGACCAGCAACGCTGACACCCCTCTGCGGGTGTGGCATCACCTTCCTTTGGGGGCAGCATGCATTCTGCACAGGCTTTGGCCACTCGCCGAACTGTATTTCAGATTATTATCCTCATCGTCCTTCTTCTGGTCTCTCGGAACAGTTTTGCCGATGCAGTCGGAAACGCTGCCGGTGTGGTTCGGGATTCGTCGGGTGCTTCTGTCCCCGGCGCGAAGGTGACACTGACCCGGCTCAGTACGAATGCCGTGCTTGACCGAACCAGCGACGGAGCGGGCGGATTCACCTTTGTAGAACTTGCACCGGACGTCTACACACTGACGGTTGAGGCCAGCGGATTCAAGCGGACAACGCCATCACGCGTCGTGATTCAGGTCGACCAGGCAGCGCGGCTCGACGTCGTACTGCAACCCGGCGACGTCTCTGAATACGTCAACGTCGACGCGGCGGCACCTCTTATCGACACGCAGCAAAATACACTTTCGAACGTTGTCGATAACCAGACCATTTCGACGATGCCTTTGAATTCGCGAAACTTCCTCGACCTTGCGCTGTTGACCCCCGGTGCT
>CAZZZQ010000158.1:3826-7632 GCA_964658405.1 uncultured Sphingomonas sp. | reverse complement strand
GGCAGACACACGGGATGGGGTATTCACTACGGTTGCGCGGGTGCTGACCGGATCCTCCGGAAGTGCCCGCCGCGCAGGAGCGGAGGAGAGGACGAGACCGCCCTGAAAGGCGTCGGCCGTTAGCGAAAGATCGGCCTTCTGGTCGGTACCCTGGAGATGCAGGACCATGTCGTGGGCGAAGGACGTCGAGAAGACCAGCGGAGCGCCTTCTACCGGCAGAACGACAGATGGCTTGATGAGGCAGGTCACAAACTTAGGGTCGGCGGGCCGCAGCGGAGGCGGAACAGCGGCCTGAATTGCTGGGAGGCCGATCACGATCACTGACTTCGGATTGTGGAACGACGGTGCCGTGTTCAGGCGAAGCTTGAGGTCCGACTCTTCGGGAAAGGCAATGGCGGGGATGTACTGGTACTGGGCGGTGTGGAGGCTGGTAGTGAGACGGATAAGGTCTACGACTGCGCCCACGTAGGCACTGTAGACTCCTGCGCCAAAGGCCTGTGTGTAGCTCGCCTGGCTGATGAGGTCCGAGCCTGCGCCATTCGCCAGGGTTGCGGCGAGGGTCTGGCCATGGCCGTCGTCGAGGAGGGTCTGGTTGCCACTCTGGGTAAGGCAGTTGTATTGAAGATCGACGGCCTGCTTGAAGCAGTCGGCGTTTGGCTTCAGGTTCAGGGTCCGGGCAAGCAGGGTCGAATGATCCAGCAGGGCTTTAGGGTCCGAGGGGGGCACCTGGCGCATCGCTGCCAGATAGCGCTCGATACGCCCCTGTTCGAAGCCGGCCTCAGCCAGATCCTGGGAGGCACGAACGAAGATGCCGGGGCGGCCACGGACCGCGGAACGGAGTGTACTGTAGTCGCCGCCGGTCTCCGGGGCTAGGAACAGGATTGCCTGCTGCGCCTCGGCGGGCACCGTGACAAAGACACCCTCCTCGCGGACCTTCTTGTTCCAGGTCTCAATGCGGGTGAACCAGTCGTCGGGCGGGGGATTGGTGGTTCCCCGCAGGAACGCAACGATGAGCAGGTAGTGGACGGATTGGGTCGGCGGAAGATCCGGATGCAGCCAGATCTTGTCGCCGGGCAGAAGATTAGGGACTGCGGCGATCGGCAGCGTCTTCCCATTGCGCGTTACACGCAGCTCTACCTTGGGTCCGGCGAGGTCGAATCGGGCGGCATCAGCACAGAAAGCAGAGGTGACCAGGCACGGCAGAAAAAGAGCTGCAAGGTGGAGCAAGCGGCGACCAAAAATAGCCATATAACGATCTTAGACGGCATAGGTCAAGACTGGGTTGCGGCTTGTTGATTCCTTATGCGCGAGGAGACGTGGTCGCTGGCAATGACGCCGTCGCGGATCGTGACCACGCGATGCGCGTACTCGGCGATATCCGGCTCGTGGGTGACGAGGACGATCGTATTACCCTTGGCGTGCAGGTCGTCAAAGAGCGCCATAATCTCGTCACCGGTCTTGGAATCGAGATTTCCGGTAGGCTCGTCGGCGAGGATGATGGACGGGCGATTGACCAGGGCGCGGGCGATCGCGACACGCTGCCGCTGACCTCCGGAGAGCTCGTTTGGCTTGTGCATCATGCGCGTGCCGAGGTTGACCGACTCGAG
Source organism: uncultured Sphingomonas sp. (assembly GCA_964658405.1). GTDB lineage: Bacteria > Acidobacteriota > Terriglobia > Terriglobales > Acidobacteriaceae > Edaphobacter. Next base: position 6,025 of record CAZZZQ010000158.1, on the reverse strand, counting down.
AACAGCCTTGGCGCGGATGATGCGCTCCGCCGCGGGTGTGCCGTTATAGATCAGCGGAAGCTCGACGTTATGCAGCGAGGTCGCGCGGGCGAGCAGGTTGAACGTCTGGAATACGAAGCCGATCTCCTTGTTGCGGATGCGGGCGAGTTCGTCGTCGTTCAGCTTTGAAACGTCATGGCCGTTGAGCCAGTACTTTCCCTGTGAGGGCGAGTCGAGGCAGCCGATGAGATTCATCAGGGTCGACTTACCGGAACCCGACGGACCCATGATGGCGACATACTCGTTGTGCCGGATGCGGAGGTTTACACCACGGAGGGCATGGACCTGCTGATCGCCCATCTCGTAGGTCTTCCAGAGATTGTCGGTGACGATGACGTCGCCTTCGCGCGGTCCGTCGATGTTCGGGCGGGGAAGATCAAGTACGGCTGCAGTAGACATCCAGCTCTCCGGTTGGTTCAGGGTCCAATTCAATTCCAAGGATAGTACGTTTGCCTGCCGGGAATGGTTCCCCGGCAGGCAAACGCTTGATCCTGCCGGAGTTCGCCGTCTACTTCTCGGTGTCTCCCGTCGTGACTTCGACCGTGTTGTCGATCTTGACCGGGGTGCCGCTCTTAAGCGTTCTCAGGATCCTGTAGCGGCCAGTGACGATCTCGTCACCCTCCTTGAGGCCACTCAGGACCTCAATGTCCGTAGAGCCGGTCACTCCAGTCGTGATCGGAGTGAAGGTTACGCGAGTCTTTTTCTTGACCGTGGTGATGAGATAGACGCCCTGGATGGACTGCGTCTTTGCTCGAGAGGGTGCGGCGTTCGTGGTCGGCTGCTTGCCGTTGTTGGCTGCGTACGCCTTTTCGGTCTCGGGATCGCGCTGGACCAGTGCCTGGATCGGGATCGTCAGGGCGTTTGGCTGGTGCGCAGTCGTGATCTTAGCGGTCGCCGAGAGGCCTGGCCGGAGATCGTCAGAGGCCTGGTCGAGGGTGACCACGACCTTGAAGTCCTTGGCTTCTTCGGTACCGGTAGTGCTCTGTGTGGTCGAAAGACCGGTGGTACGCAGCAGGGCCTGGTCGCCGACCTCCGTGACGTGTCCCTTGAAGATGCGGCCGGGGAGCGCGTCGACGGTGACATCGACCGTCTGGTTCATGCAGACGTTGACGATATCGGTCTCGTCGACCTTGACCTCGGCCGTGATGACAGACATGTCAGCGAGCGTCATGATGGTCGATCCACCAGCGTTCTGGATGCCGACGACGACGGTCTCGCCCTCGCGCACGGGAACGTTGGTGACGAGCCCGTCGAAGGGGGCACGGCTGACGGTCTTATCCAGCGAGTCGAAGTTGGCGCGCTGGCTTGCAACGGCCTGCTGGACGTGGCCGCGCTGCGACTCCGTCTGCGCGATTGCCTGTGCGGAGGAGGCCTGCCGCTGAGCGAGGGTCGCTGCCGAGACGTCGAAAGCTGCCTTCTTCGCGTCGTAGTCCTGCTTGGAGATCAGCTTGTCGTTATAGAGGGCGAGAGCGCGATCGTAGTCCAGTCGCTTCTGCTCGAGATCCGCCTTGGCCTGCAGGACGTTCGCATCGGCCGTCTTCTCCGCGGCAATATAGGAATTGACGTCAGTCTTTGACGAGGCGATGGTCGCCTGCTGGGCGGCGACTGTAGCCTGAGGCTGCACGTTCTCGACAGTTGCAAGAATCGTTCCGGCCTTGACGTGGTCACCTTCCTTCACATTCAGGTGGGTGATTCTGCCAAAGGCTGTTGCGCCAACGTTCACGTAAGTCTTGGGCTTAATCTGGCCGGTTCCGCTGACGATCGAGACGAGATCCTCGCGGACGACCTTTCCGGTAGCTACTTTGGTGACGTTTGCCTGGCTTTTCAGGATGGTGCCGACGATTGCTCCCGCCAACACGAGGACTACAACGACGATCAGGGCTATCTTTTTGACGCTCATCGATACACTTGCCTCACAGTCATGCGGACACTTCACATGCCAGGACTTGCTCGGAATTAGGCTCTTTCGAGGGTTTGAGACACCTTATGGTTCTTTTCTGGCATAGTGCGACACGAACAGAATTGTATTGAGACGTCTTTGAAAGAGAGCCGTCAAAAACATGTTCACTTTGGCAGTGATCATAGCAGGCGTGTTGCGGGATTGCAGCCATCTTCTTGTCGATAGCTATCACCGGGCACTACAATACGAAGTGGTAACAG
>CAZZZQ010000158.1:0-3816 GCA_964658405.1 uncultured Sphingomonas sp. | reverse complement strand
CGTTTTTTTGGCTACGCTGCACTCGGAATGACCGTGATGGTGGGAGGCTACAGGCTTCGCGCACAGGAGACCCCAGCTCCGGATGGAGTTGTACAGGGTGCTCCGACCGAAGAGAAGCCCGATCCGCTCCGACGGCCGTTGAGCGATAAGGAACAGATTCGTCGCCAAAAAGAGGTCAAGAAAGAGCTCAAGGGACCCTATAAGAAGTGGGTCGATGAGGACGTGCGCTGGATCATCACGGACCAGGAGCTGCAGGCGTTCAAGAGCCTCGGCAACGATGAAGAGCGCGATCAGTTTATCGAGCAGTTCTGGCTCCGTCGCAATCCGAACCCGGATTCGCCCGAGAATGAGTTCCGCGAGCAGCACTATCAGCGCATCGCGTATGCGAATGAGCATTTCGCCGCCGGTAAGCCGGGCTGGCGTACGGACCGCGGTCATATCTATATCGCCTACGGAAAGCCGGACAGCATTGACTCCCATCCGAGCGGCGGAAGCTACGAGCGCCCGATGGAAGAGGGCGGCGGAAACACCTCGACCTTCCCGTTTGAGGTCTGGCACTATCGCTACCTTGAAGGCATTGGCGACAATATTGACGTTGAGTTTGTCGATACCTGCATGTGCGGCGACTACCACATGACGATCGACCGCTCCGAGAAGGACGCGCTGAAGCATGTCCCGGGAGCCGGCGAAACGCTCTCCGAGCAGCAGGGCCAGTCGAAGAAGGCGGATCGCTTCTCCGGTGGCGGATTGGAACAGCTTGGTGCTGGCCCAATGTCCTCGATGAACCAGAGCAAGCAGTTCGACCGAATCAGCTTTGCGGCAAAGATCATGGCGCCGCCGGTCATCAAGTTCAAGGATCTTGAGGCGTTTATTGCGACCTCGAAGATCCTGACCGGACCGCCGTTTCTCTTTGATGTCCGGACGGACTACGTCAAGGTAACGAACGAGACGGTCCTGGTTCCGCTAACGCTTCAGATCAGGAACGGCGATATCACCTTCAGCAATAAGGGTGGTGTTGCGATGGGAACGGTCAACATTCTTGGCCGCGTCTCGAACTTGAATCACAAGCCGATCCAGACCTTCGAAGACACCGTGAATGTGCAGGTTCCGAGCGAACTGCTGGAGCGGACCCGCAACAACATGTCTGTCTATTGGAAGTCGCTGCCGCTGCGTCCTGGCCTCTACCGGATCGATATCGCAATCAAAGACGTCAACAACCCGGACCACATTGGAACCTGGCGGCGCAGCATCAACGTGCCGAAGTACGATGACGACCGGCTCTCGGCCTCGTCGCTGATTCTTGCTGACCAGATGGAGCGGGTTCCATCGAAGGATATTGGAGCTGGAAACTTCGTTATCGGCAACACGCGGATTCGTCCACGGGTGCCGACCGGTGTCGCAGTACCGGTAACCTTCCATCGCGGACAGAATTTGAACTTCTGGATGCAGGTCTATAACCTCGGGATCGATGAGAAGAGTAAGCAGAATGGTGCCACGATCGAGTATCAGATCATGGACATGACGACGAACAAGTCGATTCTGCAGACCCAGGAACTTACGTCGAAGACGAATCCAAATGCAGACCAGGTGACTCTCGAGCGGAGTCTCCCGCTGGCAAGTCTGCAACCCGGAAAGTATCAGCTCAGCATCAAGATCAACGATGGGGTTACAAAGCAGCAGATTGCAGAGACCGCCCCTTTTGTGGTCGACTAAGAGCAAGCAGTACAGATCCTGCGCCATGGCTCTCTCGATTGACACTGAGACCAGGCGCCATGGCTAGAAACGATCTCCGCCCGAGATCACTACTCTGAGAGAAGCCTTCGACGCGCAGGGTGTGAAGACTGTGCAACGGTACCGGATTGAACTCGTTCTGACCACGCTGTTGGTGCTTATGGCATCGTCGGCGTCGTGCGCCGCTCAGCGAGGAGTCGTGTCCGGCATCGTTCGCGACGCCTCCGGGGTAGCGCAACTCGGTGTTCTGGTACAGGTCTCTTCGGTTGATGCCTCCATTGTTGGCCGGGCATTTACAGACCTGACCGGACACTACGCCGTGAAGGACCTGAACCCTGGCCGGTACCAGGTTCAGGCGACCGCAGCGCTCTTCGCGCCCGCCCTGAGACCTGATGTTCAACTTCGCTCCGGTGCGCGGGCCGTCGTCAATCTCACTCTTAGCACGATTTTCGACACCACAGCTTGGCTTCCGGCAGAGCGCCGCAAGGCTGACGAGCCGGCAGATGACTGGACCTGGACGCTGCGGGCCGCGACGAACCGGCCGATTCTGCGCATCGTTGAGGATGGTCAGCTGGTGATGGTCTCGTCGAGCGCGACCGAGTCCAAAGCTCCTTCAGTGCGGGGCAGGGCAACGGTTACCAGCGGCGACGGCGGGTTCGGGAATGGCGGCCTTCACAATGTGCTGACGGTAGACAAGGTGCAGGAGGATGGTTCCGGCATTGTGCTGCGAGCCGATACCGGCTCCGGGCGCACCCAGTCGGGTGTAGGACCCTCCACCGACTTCAGTGCCGGCTTTGAGCGCCAGGTCGGGTTCGCCAGCACAGCCCGAGTCGTGACGAGCGTTCAATCCCACCCGGAGATGCTCAGTGCCGGTAATGCGCCTGGGCTGCAGGCGATGGAAATTGCAACTGCCCAACAGATGAAGTTCGGCGACCTCGTAAACCTTGAAGTGGGCAGCGCCTTGTACTCTGTGCACACCACGGGCTATGGCTTCGCATCGCGGCCATTTCTGCGGGTCGTGGTTGAGCCTGCTGCGGGATGGAGCTTCGGCTACAGGATGGCGACCGCTCCGGAGCTTCAGGGATTCTCCGGATTGAATGCTGTTCAGTCAGAGGTACCTGTAGCCACGCAGTCACAGGGAAAGCTCAGGCTACAGTCCGGGCGCCACCAGGAGATCTCTGTCGGCCGCAAGGTCGGAAAGGGACGCGTTCAACTTGCCCTGTACAGGGACGTGCTGACGACGGTTCCGCTGGCTGGCGGCGGTGCGCTGACGTCTTCGGATCTCGCGTCGCTTGGAACCAGTGCCTCGGGCTTCGCGAATGGGGGCGTGGTTGACTCGATGACGGACAGCTTTCGACTGCTGACCTCTGGATATAAAGCGCAGGGAATCAACGTTATGGTGTCCCAGCCGCTCGGTGCCACGATGTGGGCGGTGGCTGAGTGCAGCACAGGTTCAGGTTTGTCCGTCGGACCGTCGGGGCCACAGTCGCTGCCCGGGCTGATCGGCGGTCTCCATCAGCACTCCGGTCGCTCTGCATCGCTGGCGCTCAAGGGAAGTGTTCCTGGAACAGGCACAAAGCTCCGTGCCGTCTACCGATGGCAGCCGTACGACCTTGTAACGCCAGTGGATCTATATCGCGAGTTCAGCGATCAGGCGTTCTTGAGTGTTCGTGCCCGTCAACCGCTGCGTTGGGAGGGTGTGCTTCCGTCCGGTCTGGAGGCGTCCATTGACGTTACCAACCTGTTGGCACAGGGATACCAGCCCTTTGTATCCTCGGACGGTCGTACCCTCTATCTCGCACAGACGCCTCGGACGCTGCAGGCGGGACTTTCCATCAACTTCTAAGAAGCCAATGGATGGCTTCTAGAGGCAGCAAGCCAATCAAAGTCATTTCGCGCAGAGTTCCCACGCTTTATACGATAACTTTTTTGGGGAAATGGTGGACGCGGTAGGGATCGAACCTACGACCAGTCGATTAAGAGTCGAATGCTCTACCAACTGAGCTACGCGTCCATTGTGTCTCCCGGGGATCGGGAGGGCTTTCCTGGGCTTGGCTTTCGTGCTTTGAAGGCTAAACCCGCTTT
>CAZZZQ010000157.1:0-7696 GCA_964658405.1 uncultured Sphingomonas sp. | reverse complement strand
CTTCCCAAGCTTCCGCTGGGAGTGGTTCCAGCGCTGACGATGGCGATGCCTGTGCTTGACTGGGTCACGCTTGCCCTCGCGATCGTCGGCACACTGGCAAGCTCGTTCATCTACCTGATCAAGGCGCGGCCTTCGTGGAATACCGTGCATACGCCGATCGACTTCCTGGTGACCGGTCTGCTCGGTGGTTCGGTGCTCTTTCGGCTGGTCGGCGGGGCGATGCATCCCGCGCCGGAGTACTTTGATCTTTCAGCGATGGCAATTCAGATTGCGGCTGTGGCGTGGATTGCCAACTTCATCGTTCGCCTTGTCCGCATGAAGACCTCAAAGACCTTTGAGCTGCAGGCGACCGCAAAGCTGCTGGGCGGACCGCTGCGCAAGGAGCTTGCCGTCGGAGCGATGACGGTGATCGCGGGAATCTTCTTCTCGACCTCGGGGATGGTTCCGCTCGCGTTCGTGGCGACGATCTTCGGCGTGCTCGTGCTGCGCTACCTCTTCTTTGTCTCGGTGGTTCCGCTGAATATGGCGCTGACGTTCCTTCGCCAGGAGGTCGCCCATTGAGCCCTGTCGTCGATGAGATCCTGCACTTTCTCGGCTTCAATACGCGTCAGCAGAAGTATGCGTATGCGAACGACCCGCGGTTCGGCTATACGTCGGCCTCGCGTGTCGCGGAGACGTGGGTCGAGACGACGTGCGGCTACTGCTCCGTCGGCTGCGGCATGCTGATCGGGGTGAAGGATGGAAAGGCGGTCTCGGCGCGTGGCAATCCGGATCACCCGGTCAACATGGGGAAGCTTTGTCCGAAAGGCCTGAGTGAACACCATATCCTCTCCGCCGAGGGGCGCGCGACGCAGCCGCTGCTGCGCAAGGATGGCGTGCTGACACCGGTCTCGTGGGAGGAGGCGCTTACCGTGATGGTGGAGCGATTCTCTGCGATCCAGTCTGCGCATGGCCCGCGCTCGCTCGGCGTGATCAGCACCGGGCAGCTTGTGACAGAGGAGTTTTATACGCTTGGCAAGCTGGTGCAGCTTGGCTTTGGAACGAACAATCTGGATGGCAATACGACGCTCTGCATGTCGAGCGCGGTCTCCGGCTACAAGCTTTCATTCGGAAGCGATGGACCGCCGGGCTCGTATGAGGATATGGATACGGCGGACGTGATCCTGCTGATCGGTGCGAACGTTGCTGACAATCATCCGATCCTCTGCCAGCGGTTGGAGCGCAACACGGGAGCGACACTGATCGTCGCTGATCCGCGGGTGACCAAGACGGCGATGATGGCTGATCTGCATCTTGCGCTAAAGCCTCGAAGCGATGTTGCGCTGCTGAACGGCATCGCTCACATCCTGATTCGCGATGGGCTGATCGACCAGGTGTACATCGATGCGCACACCAGCGGATACGGGGAGCTAAAGCAGTTTGTGGAGAGCTTTACGCCTGCCTATGTTGCGAAAGAGAGCGGCTTGCCTGAGGCCACGATCGAGCGGGTCGCAGCGCTTTACGGAAACGCGAAGGCTGCGTTTATCGGATGGACGATGGGCGTCAATCATTCGACGCAGGGCTCGTACACAGTTGCGGCGATCAACAATCTTGCGCTGCTGACCGGCAATATTGGCAGGAGCGGCGCGTCGCCCTTTTCGATCACGGGGCAGTGCAATGCGATGGGTACGCGTGAGACCGGCTTTGCGTCGAGCATGCCGGGCTATCGGTCCTTCGGCGATCGTGCTGCGCGCGAGGAACTGGCCCGGCTATGGCATGTCGATGCGGAGCGGATCCCGCTGGTCCGCGGCATGGCGTACCCGGACATCATCGAAGCATCTGTTCGTAAAGAGGTACGTGCACTCTGGATCATCGGGACAAATCCCGCAGTCTCGTTTCCGAACTACGGCCTGCTGACGCATGCGCTTGAAGAGGTTGAGTTCCTCGTGGTGCAGGACGGCTTTCACCCGACGCCGACGACTGAGTTTGCTGACCTTGTACTGCCGGCTGCGATCTGGGGCGAGAAGGATGGGACCTACACCAACTCGGAGCGGCGCGTCAGCAAGGTCAACAAGGTCGTGGATCCGCCGGGCGAGGCACGCTCGGACTTCCATATCTGTCTCGCGATTGCCAAGAAGATGGGCGTCAAGGATGAGCTTTATCCAAACTGGACGACCGCCGAGGATGCCTACAAGGAATGGCAGCGAATCTCTGCGGGCAGGATGTGCGACTACAGCAGCTTCAGCTGGCAGCAGATCCAGGAGCAGGGCGGCGTGCAGTGGGGCGGCGATCGGCTCTACAAGGATGGTGTCTTCGCGACTGCGGATGGACGAGCCATCCTCCACCGGGTCGAGCCAAAAGCGATGCCGGAGCCGGTGACAGAGGAGTTTCCATTCATCCTGAACACGGGCCGTACGGTCGAGCACTGGCACACGCGGACGAAGACCGGCCATGTGGCGATGCTCGAGAATATGTCACCGCGTGCGTGGCTTGAGATGAACCCGGTGGATGCGACGCGGCTGGGACTGAGCTCGCATGACTCGGTAAAGATTGCATCACGCCGCAGCACGGTGGATGGGGTCGAGCTTCGCGTGACCGGGATCATCGGTCCCGGGCAGGTCTTCATGCCGTTTCACTTCGCCGAGACGAACGCCAACCTGGTCACGATCGACGCCTTCGACCCGATCTCCCGGGAGCCGAACTTCAAGCAATGCGCTGTTCGTATTGAGCGATCCTCACTCCGCTAGCTCTTCCCGATCTTCGCCTCACGATCCACGGGTCCACTTGTCATTCATCTCTCCGAAAGGCTTTCATCATGGCGAATCTAAAGCTGTTTCTCAAGTCCGGTCATCCACCCACTCTCTTCGCAGCCTTTCTTTATTTCGATTTTTCATTCGCCATCTGGGTGCTGAACGGGGCGATGGGCCCCTTCATCTCGGAGTACTTCCACCTGAGCCCGGCGCAGACCGGCTTCATGATCTCCGTGCCGATTCTCGCCGGCGCGCTGATGCGTTTTCCGCTCGGCGTACTCTCGCAGTACATCGGTCGAAAGAACGCAGCGATCACCGAAATGAGCGCGATCTGTATCGCGATGTTCTCGGGATGGCTGCTGGTGAAGACCTACAACGAGGTGCTCGCGATGGGTGTGCTGCTGGGGATCGCAGGTGCGAGCTTTGGCGTCGCGCTCTCGCTTGGTTCTGGCTGGTTCCCGAAGGAGTATAAGGGGCTTGCCATGGGAATCGCCGGGGCAGGAAACAGCGGCACTGCTCTTGCCGCGCTCTTCGCTCCGCGGCTGGCGATGCACTTCGGCTGGCAGGCGGTCTATGGGTTTGCGTCCGTGGTGATGCTGCTCCCGCTCGGCGTGATGATCTTCTTCGCGAAGGAGCCACCGGACCATGAAGAGATGTCGCTGCGCCAGCATCTGCAGTGTCTGTTCGAGAAGGATGGCTGGTACTTCAACTTCGTCTACATCATCACCTTTGGCGGTTTTATCGGGCTCAGCACCTTCCTGCCAACCTTCTACTACAACCAGTTCCACGTCACAAAGGTTCAGGCTGGAAGCCTGACGGTGCTTGCGACTCTCGTAGGCAGCGCGGTCCGCGTGCTCGGCGGCTACTTTGCGGATAAGGTCGGCGGCATCACGACCCTGTCGGTGGTCTTCCTGGTGGCGATTGCGGGCTTCCTTTCTTTGAGCACTGCACCCTCACTCGTCGCAACGACGTTACTCTTCATGCTCTGCTTCGCCGCGCTGGGAGCGGGGAACGGTGCGCTCTTCCAGCTTGTGCCTCTGCGCTGGCCGCTCATTACGGCGGTGGCAGGAAGCATGATCGGAGAGATCGGCGCGCTTGGCGGCTCGTTCCTGCCGAATGCAATGGGACTTTCGAAGCAGCACACCGGCTCTTTCGCGACTGGATTTGTAGCCTTCGCGATCTTTGCGGTGTGCGTTCTCATCATGCTTCGCGTGGTCTCGACGAAGTGGACGAAGACATGGGTCGGCAGGGGTGGACGGGCCATTATCAATCCAAAGGTGGAGTACGCCGCGGCAGATTAGGCCTACACTTTTCGAGGCCCAGCCTTCCCAATTTTGAGGTAGCGAGATTGTGTTCCGGCTCGCTGCCTCTGTACAACCGTTCGACCAGGAGACCACCCAACTATGCGCAGGACGCTTATCCTTGCTTCACTTGCCGCTTCATTTTTAGGCCATACCGCAATTGCTCAAAGTCTCTTCGCCAAGTATGAGGCGCGGACCACACGATTTCAGGCAGACCAGCCGAAGTGGATCGTTCCCGTTATCGCACCATACCCCATGTTGATCCAGGTCTTCAGGGCCGACTTTACCCGTCAGATCGCTCCGAACCTCATCAGCAACTGGAACCTCGGCGCCTCGCGCGGGCTGAACCTGGTTCCGTTGAAGAACACCGAGGTCGACCTGCTGCTGCCACCGTTTGTCGAACACGGCGACAAGACCTTTGATGGCTTCGGAGATTTCACGTTCACTGCGAAGTATCGCGTACTGAGCGCGAATGAGAAGCATGGCAACTATATTCTGACCGGCTATGCAACGATGTCTGTTCCGACTGGCAGCTATAAGAACGGTGTCGCAAAGTCGACCGTTCTGCCTGCGCTGACAGGCGGTAAGGGCTTTGGCAAGTTCGACGCCTTCACGACCCTTGGAGGCACGCTCCCGACCGGCAGCGTGAATACCATTGGAAGGTCGGTCGTCTCGAATACGGTCTTCCAGTATCACGTGCAGAAGTACCTCTACCCTGAGCTTGAGATCAACACGACGGCATTCTTTGGTGGGACACGCGATGGTAAGGTGCAGACCTTTCTTTCGCCGGGCCTTGTGATCGGGAGGTTCGCGATTCATCCGCATGATCCGAAGAGCCGCCTCGGGATCGTCCTGGGATCAGGCTTCCAGATCGCAACGACGACCTATCATGGTTACAATCATTCGGCCGTGATGTCGGGTCGATTCGTCTTCTAACTCTTGCCAGGATGGTCGAACCGCAGGTCCTTCGACTTCGCTCAGGATGACAGCTCTTTAAGCGTTATCAAAGGCTCCGTATCGTCATCGGTAAATCGATGACGATACGGAGCCTTAATGCTGCTGGTAACGCTTCAGAACATCGTCGAGCGAAACAGCGCCTTCAAGTGATCCACGCATGGCACGATTGGTGACCGGCAGCATCGGCCAGCGCTGGAAGTGCGGCAGCGCGCTGGAGAGCGGAAGGTCCGGGAAGAGAACAGGCGTTCGTTCTGCGCCCAGCTTTTCTTCGAGCGTTGCCTTTATGTCGAGCACGGCGGGATCCACAATGGCTTCGATCTCGGGCATCTTTGCGGCATACCAGAGGCCGTCGCTGCAATGGACGAGCACCTCGGAATTGTCTCTGAGATTTTCATAGCGAGCGAGGAGAAGTCGCGTCTCTTCGATCGTCTCGGACCCTTGCAAGATAGGAACCGTAATGGGGTGGAGCGCGTCTTCGAGGTGAAGATTACTCTCCTCGCGCTGCTCCTCCATTGATGGCAGATCCATGCCGTCCTGGTGCGTAAAGAGTTCGAGGATCGGCACAGGCTGCATCGAGCGCGCAATCAGGTAAGCGATTGTGTTGGCAAGGATGACCGGGAGCACGATCGAGTAGTTGCCGCTAACCTCCATCACCATGAAGACCGACGTGAGAGGAGCGCGCAGGAAGGCTGCGAAGAGGACGCCCATACCAACGAGCGCGTAGGAGCCGACCGACCCTGTCAGGTGAGGGAAGAAGATCTTCTCGAAGGATCCGACCGACGCTCCAAGCATCGCGCCGATGAAGAGTGTCGGGGCAAACATACCGCCGGGGGTGCCGCTCGAGAAGGAGAGTGTCGTGGCGATGATCTTGAAGAGCGCAAGGATCAGCAGCATCTTCCAGGCAAACTGCGCGTGCATCGCCTGGTCGATGACGTCGTATCCGGCACCCATCACCTGCGGCAGGCCAAAGTAGCCGATGCAGCCGACGAGAAAGCCTGCGGCTGCGGGCTGGCCCATCTGAGACCATGCGGGCATGCTCCGCAGCTTTGGCCTCAGGTAGCCGAGGGCCCGGGCAAAGACGAGCGAGGCCAATCCGCCGAAGACTCCCAAGACTGCGTAGGCCATCAACTCGCGTGGATCGCGCAGGGTCACGGTGGGGATGCGGAACATCGGTGCCGCACCCCAGAACCAGCGGGCCACGACGACGCTCGAGATGGCAGAGAGGACGATCGATCCGAGGACGGCGGCGCTCCACTGGCCGATGACCTCTTCGATGACGAAAAGGATGGCCGAGATCGGGGCGTTGAAGGCGGCGGCGAGGCCGGCGGCCGCTCCGACGGGAGCGAAGACGCGGAGGCGCGCCCGGGACAGGCCGACCTTCCGGCTGATCAGCGAGGCAACGCCGGCGCCGATCTGGAGGGACGGGTCCTCGGGTCCGAGCGAGTGCCCGCTTCCGATAGCCAGCGCGGCGAGCAGGAATTTGCCGGTGACGGTGCGGAACGAGATGTATCCGTTGTGGATATACATCGCCGCCTTGGTCTGATTGATGCCACTGCCGCGGACCTGGGGGAAGACGTAGCGGGTCAGGACGGCGATCACCAGTCCGGCAGCGGTCGGGATCAGGATGAGGCGAAGCTGATGCGGAGCAGGAGAGGAGCCCAGTAGAAGGACGTTCAGCCAGTCGATCGCCATCCGGAAGGACACGACGAGAAGCCCGGAGACGATGCCGATAAAGATCGACAGCAGGAGGAAGATCCGTTCGTCGCGTCCGGCTGCGAGCTTTTCCATGCCCTGCTCAGGCGATGACGGAGCGGAGGGCTCAGAATGATGTGCTGTACTAGCGATGACTCACCTCTTCAAGGACGGACGACTGGGCGAGCAGGAGCAGGAGGGCATCGTCCCCGGTGGGCGCCCCGCATCGCTTGTCGGTCTCAATCTCCGTGTCATAGATCAGTTGCAGGGTCGCCTGCTGTTTGTCCGAGTCGCGGAGTAGATCGGTTCGTGTGGAGCTTGCATCCGCTCCGGCCCAGCGGCTGGCGAGCGCCGACGGCGGCGCAGTCGAGCAACCCGTGAGGCGAGCTTTGGCGATGGCCCGGTCCATGAGGATGCGGTCGACCCGCTCCCGTGAGGGCAATGTATCCGTTGGGACCAGCTGCAGGATTCGCTCGGCGTTGGCGAGCATGGGAGCGTCGTGATCCTTTGGATCATTCCGAACCGACCGTTCCAGAAGCTTCTTCGCCATGGCATAGTCACCCCTGGCGTAGGCAAGCCTGCCGGCGCCGCCCAGGGCGACGAGGTTCTTCGGATCGAGGGCAAGAGCCTTCTGGTAGTAGCTGAAGGCTTCGGCCTGGGTGACGTCGCCGATGACGGTCTTCTCGCCCCGCGACCAGGAGTTCTGCCCGCGCCGCTCCGGGCTGATGCTGGGCGATCAGATAGCGTGCCAGCTCCAGCCGGACGTCGCGGCGACGCTGCACGCCGTCGCCCTCCCACGTGCCGTAGAGCGAAGCGCGATAGTAGTTGATCGCGGCCTCCACATCGTGTTTGGTCGCCGCAAGCCGGGCGAGCTGCAGGTTTATGAACCCATCGCCCGGCTTCGACTCCCAGAGACCCATGAAGTAGTTGTAGGCCTCTTCGGTATGGCCGGCGGCACCAAGCGACTGGGCCAGCATCAGCTCATCGTCGCGCTCGCCGGGATCGTAGGAGAGCGCA
>CAZZZQ010000156.1:0-7701 GCA_964658405.1 uncultured Sphingomonas sp. | reverse complement strand
GCCGCCACCCTCGACCACCTCCGCCGCGACCTCGTGCCCAAGCACACGCGGAAAGATCACCATCGCATTGCGCCCGCGAAAGGTGTTCAGATCCGTCCCGCACATCCCCACCATGCGCACCCGGAGCAGCACCTCGCCATCCCGTCTAACTATCTGTGGAACATTGACTACGCTGGCGGACTCCGCCTGCTCTATGCGAAATGCCTTCATGGCTGTTTTCCGGTATTCATATACATCTCCAATCCGCTGCAAATATCCGTTGGCTCTGCGCCAAGCGACCCGATAACGACCGATGTGCACGTCCAAGCGATCGCATCTTCCAAAGATACAACGAAACAGTAAACGATAAAGCTGTTGACACAAGGTGGTGTTTTCACGTATTTTCGATTCTTCCAAGTGTTGGGTTTTCAGCCGTCGCATGTGTTGCCCTCGGCCTGTCTACGAGGGCGCGTAAGACCATAAACGTCGATATCGTTTCATGTTTCGCGGTTCGGCCAGCGATCAGAAATTGGACTATCAATCGGGAAGAATGATCACTAAGTCAGGCGTCCTCGAAAGACTCAGGAAAAGCTTCACTTCAGGCAGAATTTCAACCGCGTCGACCGCCGGATAAAAAAGCTGCATCTGTAAGTCCATAAAACCTGCGAAGCGCCGACGCCGGCGCAGGTATAGACCATCAGACCGATCAGGGTACGATCGCACAGACTGAGCAGGGAAGTGGTGTCGATCGCGTCAAGCAGCATCCTCGTCTCGTCCACATTCAGCACCGGCGTCTTGCCTTTCCTTTGCAAATGCTTCGGGCCGCGCACCGCTTGAGCTGGGTTCGTAGGTTATGACCTGGCCAACGACCATCCGATCGAAGAGCATGGGCAGCGCGGCAAGCCGAAGCTCTACGTGGGCTTGGAGTGAGTTTTGAGTTGCGTCTCGACGAAAGCGGCGACGTGGACTGACCCACCCTCGGCGAGATCCCCGATGCTATGCTCGGCACAAAGGGCGGAGAACTGCAGCCGCGCCTCCCGTAGGCGCGGCGGGTATTTGGATTGCGGATATGCGAGCTGAAGAAGTCGCGCATCCGCATCCGGGCATCCGGTCGCCCTGTGAAGAAGGAGAGCAAAGGAACAGGGACACCGCTCAGTACTCCAAGTGGTTGTTGCAGTGCAAGGCTCGGTGTTGTCATCACCGCTTCACGAACTTCACATGAGCCGAATCTAGCTCTCCTTTTGGATAGTCGATGCCGGCCGTTCGCAGCCATTCTTGGTCCGCTTCTGGCATCCCGGGAGGCTCGTAATGAACCCAATAATCATATGAACCTGCCTCATGAGCGAGCACACGATCGTTGATCGTTACTAGAGTTACGCTCTCTCCAGGCCGCAGCACCTTCCAACTCTTGATTACGTCGGATACGGGCGAGTATATAAAGTCCGTCGCGCAGCCATGGTCTAGCCGTGCCGCTCCTGGGGTGAAGGGTTTGAACGCCAAACGCAGCCACACTGTTCCGTGGGGAACATCCCCGCAATCAAGAGAGGGCGTCGGCACGCGCACGTCGTGGTCGGTACCATTGACCAGTTGGACGGTGAATGCCTGGGGAATCTTCTTGTCAACCGATCCTGGCTGGAGACGCAGTTCCAGTTTGCCCGGCGTGGCCGGTGCGGTAGTTTGGGCGGCGCCACAGGCCGTAAGGCCGATTGCGAAAAGAGTTCCGGCGATCTTCAAAGCAGCTCGCATTTCGTTCGCCTTTCCCGCATGATGAAGGAAACTATTATGCGGGGTAACGCAAGGCCGAGTACGGTGAAATTGAGCTCCCGCGTTGCAGGCTGAAATTGCTGAGGTCCTCAATATCGAAACTTTTCCAAGACTTGGGTCTAGACGCGGAGATTCCTTCAACCGCGCTGGGCGCCGTCGCTCCTCGTTCTTTATCGTGGTCTCCGCGACGAACCATTCGTGCGCTCTTGGATGATCTTCGAGTTCTCACAAACGGCCTTTCTGTCCGGAACTCCCTTTCTCTTGTTTCACGAATCCCTCACCGAAGGGCTGCACCTCCTCAGAACTGCAACTTTCCTTATAGGGGGACTCGGACCGCTCTTTCTCTTTCAAGGATTTCGGGAAGCGGTTGGCGAGCCCCTATCCGTCAAGAACCGGATCTGCGTTTTCTTACTTAGCCGTGTACGGGAGCCCTACATTTGTTGGGTCTGCCCCTAGATGGTAACGAACAGGGTCCTTAATGCGCATCTAATAATAAACGAGCAGATCTGCTCGCGAGGAGAGTGTATGAGGATTCACACAGCAGCCACCATCATCGCAATGCTCGCGGCATCCACCTTGACAACGAATGTCTTTGCTGGCCAGTCCGCCTCACAAGCCGACCGCGACTTCGTCGCCAAAGTCTCCCAAGGGGGCCTCTATGAGGTCGAAGCCGGTAAAATCGCCGCACTGAAGGGCACTGTCCCCGTCACTAAAGACTTCGGCATGCTTGAATCGCATGATCATAAAGACGTCAACGCCGAACTCCACCGCATCGCCGCTCAGACCGGCGTTGTCATCCCTCCCGGCCTAAGTCCAGAATTCACTCAACGTCTCGACAAGCTCAAAGCTGTACAAGCCGCACAATTCGATAGCTTCTACATCTCTGACATGAAGCAGATCCACAACAAGGACGAGGGCCTATTTCAGCAAGAAGCAACGGGCGGATCGGCTGCGTACCAGACCTTCGCCCACAAAACTGCCATCCTCGTAAACGCTCACCTCGGCTGGCTAAATACCCGCTAATTAAAGGTGGCCAGCAAATATCCGAGGCCATCAAAGGTGGCATTTGTTCTAGAAATAAACAGAGAACAGGTAGCTTGGATGTTCTTGGGCGACCTCTGCTTGTCTCCGCTCCCACTTCGGATGAAAACCGGAATATTGTTTGCGGAATTCGCGAATATGAAAGACGATTCCTGCGGCGACACGGAGTGGTGTTCATTTTTACGTTGTTGGGCAGGTGATTGAGGCCATAGTCGACCTGCAGGACGCGGGTTACGAGCCCATGACTGCCCGGCCGGCCCAAATGCCGACATTTCGGATTGTGCTTGCAATATAGGAACCCAGTCCGTGGACCTGCCCAAATCGATTGCAGGAAGTCCTACACCGTAAGCGCGTCTTTTGTCCGTATACAAATACAAGACCATCATCGGGATGGTGGCAATGTGGAAGGGGCGGGTCCTTTGGCCGCTTCCAAGCGCCGGTGGGACGGGGAGGGACAGCTTCACTGTTCCATGCTTTCCATGGACGCGGCATTTCCACGATCCGTTTGTTGCCGGAACGATCATTATCCTCGGCAGCTCATTCAGGCACCTAATCTCAAAGCGGAGGAAGTGATTCGCTATTCTGGTGATCCATGGCCAAGAGCGAGAAGCTGGAGCTGACCTTCATAGAGCCGATCGAGTGCCTGCTTTTTTCCAGACTGCCCGAAGGTCCTGAATGGGCTTACGAGATCAAGCTGGACGCCTATCGTACCCAGGCTTTATGCGCTGGAAAGGAGACACAGCTCCTGTCTCGCAACGGCAAAGATCTGGCCGGCAGGTTCCGCTCTAATCTTCGTGAACTTGCCGCTGCGTTTCCAGCAGATTCAATCGTAGACGGTGAGCTGGTCGCGCTTGATCCGTCAGGAAAGCCCAGCTTTGGCCTCTTACAAATTCAGCGACGATCGGGGCAGAGATTGTCTTCTTTGCCTTCGATCTCCTTCGCCACGCTCTGAAGCAAACAGCCGCCAAAAGATGCTTGAAATGGTTCGAGCACATGGTCTGGAGGGAGTCGTTGCAAAGCGACTTTTGAGCATCTATGAGCAAAACGCGGCATGGGGGCATGGGTCAAGATACGCGTTGAGCTCGCTCTGGAGCGCGTGGTGGGTGGATATGCGCATGCCCGGGTGGTCTGCGGCTCTCATCACCCAAGCGACATCGAGGCGTAGAGCGGACCGCTGCATGACGTCCTCGCCCCTAATTTGTGAGCGGTTCGCATCATCATCTGGAGGTGACGAGAGTGTTTTTCCATGGCCACGTCAAGATACGCCCGAGCTGCGTACGTGGAACTCGCCGATGAGCGTCTTGCCAAGAGGGTCGATAAAAGGACGGCCGGGCTGGTCACTGACCGCAACGCCGATCCCGCCCGGGAAGCTATCGTGCGTCTGAATGTCGTTGGCGGCGAAGAAGAGATAGTAGCGGCCATTGAGATGAATTGCGGTCGGCGCCCAGATCGCATAGGCCGCCCAGGCAACGTTATGAATGTCGAGGATATGAGGATGTCTGGTCCAATGAACAAGGTCGGGTGACGAAAAGGCGTCAAGCGAAGTGTGCAGAAGGTAGACCGAGTGGATGACCGGTCCATTCGAAGTTTCTGCTGCAGTGGGTTGAAGGAGCGGCCATCATTGCTGTCCGCCGTGGGACTGGACGAGGTTGGATAGATCCAGTATTCATCGGCAAAGACGTGAATCTCGGGGTCGGCGTACCATCCCTGCTGCGAAAGCTCTGACGAAGAATGCGCGGAGACGGAGCCGCAAGAGCCGGCGAGAACGAGGAGCAAAGCGTAGCTGAGGTAACGCTTGGTTTATCCCGTGTTGTAAAGGATGAAGTGATCAGAGCGGCCCTATCGCAGCCCATTCTACGTAGATGCCCACGCCTATCTAAAGATCTCAACAGGCTGCTGACTCTTATAAGCCGAGTTGACTCTTTGAAAGTGAAAGAGCACGTCTTGATCGGGAGGTCCTATTCTGAGTTCAGGAGCAGATGTTTCGATCGCTGTACGCTGCTCTCTGGATCGCATCACTGTCAAAACCTCAGGCTTCGCTACGTGAGCCCTTTCTATGGTCTGTGACATCGGGTTTCCGCTATTCTAAAGCCAAGGGAGTTTTATGAACACAGATCAGATCCTCAAAGAGCTTTCGCTTGAGATTGTTCGCTTGCAAGATGCAAGAGCCGTTCTGGCAAGCATTGAAGAGGTGGGCTCGATGATACGCAGGCCGGTTCCTACAACGAAGGCCATGTCCGCAAAGCGGGGGCGACCCCCAGGGAAGGAGTCCGCCCCGACCGTCGTTGCGAAACCTGCAAAACGATCCCTCTCCGAGGAGGCCCGTGCTCGGATCGCCGCGGCGCAGCAGAGACGATGGGCCAAGGTCAAGAAGGCGGCGAAGGCCGCTGCGAGGACAACCAGCGCGCCCAAGACAACCAAGGAAGTCCTCAAAGACAAGCCCAAGACAACCAAGAAAGTCCTCAACGACAAGCAGGATCCTCGCGTTGCGGCGAAGCCGGTGACAAAGCGCGCTTTGAAGGTAAAGCATGCCGTCAAAACCGTTCGCCCGAAGCAGTCTGTTGCGCCGCAGAAGAAACATCCTGCGAAAACAGTCAAACCGAGACCGGAGCTAGAACCGATCCAGGAATCCCCGAGTGAAGCAGGTTCTTAGCCAGTTGCAGTGAAGCGAGCAGTCTGTAGCTGACTGGTGAGAGATAGTCGTTGTTGGTGCTAAAAGCGTGTCCGATAACGGCTATCTCTGCACGAAGAAACTAAAACACCCTTCAATGCAGGGTTTTCGAATGTCCGATAATGATAATTATGTACAGTCAACCTGCAACTGCAAAGTAGGAATGTCCGGTTTCTGCAAAGTTGAAATGTCCAAACTACCCTTCTGCCAGACGGCGGAGGCGAAGATTGGGATTTCTTACGATGAGTGGAACCGAGTTGCAGCGCATTGAAGTCCTTGCGGAGGTTGTGTCTAGGAGGCGTACGGAAGCCTCCGCCGCTGCGATCCTGGGCCTCAGCACGAGACAGACACGCCGCCTGATTGTGGCATACCGAGCAAGTGGCGGAGCCAGCGTCATCCATAAGGCCCGCGGTCGCGTTTCGAACAACAAGACTCTGGAAGGCATCCGCGAGTACGCGGTAGAGCTTGTGCGAGCGAAGTATGCCGACTTCGGTCCATCGCTCGCTGCTGAGATGCTGCTTTCGAAGCACGACCTCAAGGTCTCCCGAGAGACATTGCGCAAGTGGATGATGTCCGATGGTCTGTGGCGATCCCGCAAGCAGCGCCGCAGCTTTCATCAGCCTCGATTGCGTCGTGAAGCGTTCGGAGAGCTGATCCAGATCGACGGCAGCGACCACCGTTGGTTTGAAGACCGGACCGACGCTTGCACGCTGCTGGTCTTCATCGATGACGCGACCAGCAGGCTAGTCTATCTGCAGTTCGTACGCAGCGAGAGCACGGACAGTTACCTCGCTGCAGTCCATGCCTACGTCACAGCTCATGGGTGCCCCGTGGCCTTCTATTCGGACGAGCACAGCGTCTTCCGTATCAACCGATCAAGCGCCCCAGGTGGCACCGGTATGACCCAGTTTGGTCGCGCTTTGGCCGAGTTGAACATCGAGATCATCTGTGCGAACTCAAGCCAGGCGAAAGGCCGCGTAGAACGGGTGAATCGCACACTTCAAGATCGCTTGGTCAAGGAACTCAGACTCGCCGGCATCTCCGATATCGTTACCGGGAACGCCTACCTGCCCAGTTTCATGTCGTCTCACAACGAGCGCTTCGCCGTTGTGCCGATCCGCCACGAAGACATGCATCGACCGCTCTCTATGTCTGTTGATAAGCTCACCGACATCCTGTGCCATCGCGAGAAACGCTACGTGGGCAATCAGCTTACGTTGACCTACGACCGAAAGAGGATCATCCTCGATCGAAATGCCACGTCCGAAGATCTTGGTGGCAAGTACGTTGATGTCTACGACTTCCCTGATGGCCGTCTTGAGGTGCGATCCAACGGGCTTCTGCTTCCCTACAGCATCTTCAGCAAGGATCAGAGAGTCAGTCACACCGCGATCGTCGAGAACAAGCGTCTGGGCCACGCTCTGGCTTTAATCAAGGCACAACAAGACAACCACTTCGAGGCCAAGGTGAAGAACAACAGCGAGAAAGGCGCGTATCAGAAACGCGGAAGACAGATCTACGGTCCTGACTATGTTCCCAAGATCCCTGCAAAGGCGGTCGTAACGGAGCTATCAGCGAAGAAGGCGTGAGATCGCAAGGCACTCGTTCGGGACTCAGCGGTGGCGCGTCCAGATCTCGTATAACGCAATCGAAGTGAATGCAAGGCTGATGTAAAGCGTAAAGAAGACATCCCATCTCCGGACCCTCTGTCCCCTCGAACGTGCCAGCCACATTGATCGAAGGCTCACAGAACCAATCACGATGAAAAAGGCCGCGAATAATGACCAGAACAAATCGCCGTGGAGCATATGAGAATCCTAGCCGAAATCCGGCAGAACCTGGAGCGGTGGAAATGACGGCCTGATGGAAAGGGAGGAAAACAAGAAGCCGTTTCCCTCCCTTCCCACAGTCCTTGGAAATCGCTAAAGAACAGCGATTACCACATTCCCACCGCACGACGACTACTATTGAATTTGGACAGTTCTACTTTGTTCCCGCTGAGACAAATCAACTTTGCACCAACACAATCGCGGGTTAATGGCATTATCGGACGTTAGGCTCTCGTGAACCTAAACAGTTGATCCTCCGCTGACGCGGAGGATCGCTTTTACTGCATTGATGTACTCGTTACTTTGTGGGTGCGATCAGGTCCTTGGCTGCCTTCGCAACCCGAAACTTGACTGCCGTCTTGGCTTTGATCTCGATCGCTTCACCGGTCTGAGGATTTCGGCCGATACGTGCCGCAC
>CAZZZQ010000155.1:0-7721 GCA_964658405.1 uncultured Sphingomonas sp. | reverse complement strand
GGCTGGAAGCTGAGGAAGTTGATCTTCTTCGGGTTGTCGAGCGCGAAGTTGATGATGTTGCCAACCTGCTCGTTGTTGATGCCGTTGATGATCGTCGTTACGGGAACGATGTCGACACCAGCCTCATGGAGGTTATGGATGGCCTGGAGCTTTACGTCGAAGGCGTTACCAACCTTGCGGTGCGAGTTGGCAGCGTTACCGATGCCGTCGAACTGCAGGTAGGCGTAGCGAAGACCAGCATCAGCAGCGGCCTTGCAGAACTCCTTGGACTTGGCGAACTCGATACCGTTGGTGGCAGCCTGAACCGAGGTGTAACCGACCTTGCGAGCGTAGGAGACGGCATCCAGGAAGTAGGGGCTGAGCGTGGGCTCGCCGCCGGAGAACTGGACCGACATCTGGCGCTTGGGCTTGATGGTGACGGCGTTGTCGAGCATGGTCTTGATCTCGTCCCACGTGAGCTCGTGGACGAAGCCGACCTGGTTGGCGTCCATGAAGCAGGGGTCGCACATCATGTTGCAGCGGTTCGTCAGGTCGATCGTCAGAACCGAGCCGCGGCCGTGTGTCACCGTCGAGGTACCGTGGTTGTGGAGCTTCTCATCATTGTGGGCGCGGATGTCGCGGCCCGGGAAAACCTCTTCAAGGTGCTTGAAGAATGCGGTGTCGATCGACATGACGTCTTCGAAATGACCGTGAATCGGGCAATCCTTGACCATCAGGATTTGGCCATCGCGCTCGATGATCTGAGCCTTGATCTCGCCGACCTTCTCGTTGAGGAGGATCTCGTGCGGCAGCTTGCCGTCGACGATCTGCTGGCGGATCTCAGGGATGCAACGCGGGCAGAGCGAATCGGTGGTGCGGGGCCAGCCAAGGGGCGGCTTTTCCTTCTGGTAGCTCTTCAGCAGTGGCTTATCGCTCCACTTCGGGGTAAAGCTGGCGTTGGGGCTGATCGAGTTCAGCTTGCTGAATACAGCCCAACCACCCTTCGCCGCGATGACGAGAGCTTTCTCTACGATCTTTGCCGGTTTCTTAGCCATGTGCGTGTTTGTCTCCTGGAATGAACGATCTATCGATCGGTGTCGTCTGTAGCTGTGACGTCAAGCAATGTCTTAAAGGTACTTGATCTACGGATAGGTTTGGAGTGCGTACCCGGATGCGGACCTATCAATATGTAGATTGAAGATAATCCCGCATCGACTCATTTCGTCTGGACTATATCTGAATGGCTGGATTCTGCATTGGATGGTTGCGAGACCATGCCAAACGGGGGGACCTTCGTGAATTCACCGGACCGGGTTCGGGAGACAAGATGATTAACCCGGGAAGAATAATTTAAGGGATGGTGCAGGCCAGACTCTGATATTCGCCCACCTGCAGAGAGTGTCATCCCTCCCTGCAGGTGGGCATGCAACTACTCTCTTGAGGACTTCAGGTGGACTGCCTCGAGCGCGCCGCTCAGGAACTCTGCCGCAAAGTAGCTGAAGGCCGAGCCGTAGATCGAGCTGCCGAAGGTCTTCGCCGTCTGGCCGAAGCCGCGGTCGTAGTCCGGATAGTAAGCGTTGGTGAGCCCTGCATTGACCGCCGTGCCCCCCAGGAGGGAGTAGTTCGGTGCGAGCCGGCCGTCGTCATTTCGGGTGATCAGCACGCGAGAGACCGAGTACATCGTCCGCACTGCAACGTTCCGTCGAGGCCCCATCTTGTAGTAGCGAGGATCCTGATGGAGTACGTTCGCGAGCAGAGAGTCCTTCACGATCTCTTCCGAGACGCCGCGAATTGCAGCCGCGCCGAGGCGCTGGCCAAAGGCTCCGGAGTCCGTCCCGTAGTTCGGAGTCGTGTTGACGACGTGCGAGTAGCCCGCAGAGACAAACCAACCGAGGATGCTGTAGGGCGACACGCTCTGGATGAGTCCGAACTGGACCTTATCCCCTGAGGTGAGCTTGGGAGCAAGCTGGCCCGGCAGGATGTACTTATCTGAAGGGGATGCCATGCGGGAGGCCCGATCAGAGTCTCCGAAGCCCAGACCGTACCAGTGGTGCTCAACTTCGGGGGACTTGATGGAGGTCGAGGGCTGGCCGGGCTGTGGCGGACGGTTTGGCTGCGAAGACTGATCCTGGCCGTCGGTGCTGGAGGAGTAGAGCAGCGCGCCGGGCGCATCCGGCAGCTCAACTGCGGCGGTGGTTACCTGCTCGCGTTGAGGCGGGGCTACGGAATCCTGGCTGATGCCATACGTGGAACACGTGAGGCAAGTGGCTACAGCGGCGGCCTGAAGCAGACCAGAACTTATGAATCGTCGGGGGGAGATGGACGTGCAGCTCAAGAAGTACCTCGTACCTCCGACTTCTCGGAGTTTCAGTCAGGAGTGATATGCGGTCGGGGGGAGAGGCTCGGCAGTGACAGCACCGGTCAACGAGCCATTGACGACCACATATCAGAATGGACGCTTTTTACAGGGTGATAGTTGTATCTCGTCTTTTTTCACGGAGTTAATGGAGTTACCAAAGCAGCACGTCCCGGAAGATATCCGGGGGATTTTTTGACCTCTGATTTTCCGCATCCGTATAACCAGTAGAGAGGTATCGCTATGGCAGAGGGAACGAAGCGTGCATGGGAGCAGCGCCTCCATGAGGCCGCGGCCACCGTTGAAGACGAGCTGCGCCGGGTCGTGACGTACATCAACGACGAAGTTGTTCCTGAGGTCCGCCAGAACAGCTCGAGCGCTCTGCGTGCGGCGGCCGCCGAGCTTGAACGACTTGCAAAACGGATGGACGATCGCGCTTCGACAGCGAAGACGCCTCCTTCTTCGGGAGACACAACAGGATCGTGAGAACCTGGCGCATCGCCGTGGCCGTCTCATCCCTCGCGGTCGCGCTGGGGCTTGCGGGCTGCCATAAGCAATCGCGGCAGGTCTACTCACCGCCGCCCCCTCCATTGCCCGCGAACTCCTCTGGAAGGCCATCGCAGCGAGCCGAGAGCCGGCCGCAACCTTTATCTCCCCCACCAGCGCAGACGCCGGAGATGAAGGGACGCCCGGACGAGATCGAGGTTGGGCTGGCGAGCTGGTACGGCCCGCCGTATCACAATCGCAAGGGTGCCGATGGAACTGTCTACGACCAGAACGCAATGACGGCTGCGCACAAGACGCTGCCCATGGGGTCGATGGTGCGGGTCACAAATTTGAGCAACGATATATCGGTAGTCGTGCGCATCACCGATCGCGGGCCTTTTGTGCAGGGTCGAATCATCGACCTCTCACTTGCCGCCGCGAAGGCGACGGGCGTCTATCGGGCGGGAACGGCGAAGGTCCGCGTCGAGGCCTATATTCCGGCCCCGCGGCCGGGGGTCGATCCGGCTGGCCGATGGTGCGTGCAGGTCGGCGCATTCCTCGGCGCTGAAGATGCGATCCAGCTAAAGAACGACCTGATCCGGCGATACACAACCGCGAAGGTGATCGAGTTTCAAGGGCCAACCGGCTACTGGGTGCGCATCAATCCTAAGTGGCCGGACAAAGAGACAGCCGGGAAGATCGCCGCTGGGATTCATGTGCCGGATGCGGATGCTTATTTGATCCGCACGGATTAATGGCTTCATATCAGACGCTAGCTGCGCCTTTGGTGCTCCAGCCAGGACGGTGGCGTCTGTATCCTTAGTTCAGAATCTCGTCTGACAACTTAGATAGCAGCAGGAGCTACCCATCCCTTACCGTGGACACGCACGCGCGGACCGGTCAGGTCTGCGAGCAGGCGTTCTCGCGGGCTTGATCTTCACAGTCGCAACTGCAACTGCCTTCGCGCAATCGGAGCCGGTCGACTGGAAGCCCAGGCTGCTCGGAAGGCCGCTTTACCTGCGCGGATTCTGGCAGGCCGACCAGCTGTACTTCGATGGATCAGGCGCGCTCACGAGTAAATCAGGTCGCGGCCCGGTCACCCTTAGCGGGATAGAGGTGAACTCCGTGACCATGAGCGGTGACTTCCTGATAATCCAGGGCCACCGTATTGCACTCGCACGTCGTGCCGACGGCGGGCCAGGGCTGGAGCGCCGCCCCATCTCGTCGACGACTCACCTTGAGTGGTCCCTGATGCCGGGGGACAGGAAGAACTTCCACGCGCCCGAAGAGATCAAGATCGTTGTGGAGCCCGATAAGTCCGGTGAATTTGAGGCTGCGTTGGAGAGGATCTTTGCTGACGGCCTCACGGCACTGTCCTCGTCCGTGCCCGTCTACTGGAAGTGTTTTGCCGACGGCTATTTCATTCCTGCCGTCCCAGATAAGGATGTCCGTGAGGAGGTCCTGAAATGCGTCAAGCCTCCGGAGGCATCCCCGGCGCAGGCGGGCGGCGAAGGGCCGCATGAGATGAAGGCTCCGGTCCTGATCTCCTCCACTCCAGCTCACTTCTCGACCGCGAGCGACCTGCGTGTCCATGGCGTCTCCCTGATTCATGTAAGGGTGACGAATACAGGCATGCCCGTCGGGTTGCAGGTCGTTCAGGCGCTTGGTGCGGGTCTGGATGAGGCTGCGCTCCAGGCGGTTTCGACCTACCGCTTTCAACCTGCAACCCGCGACGGCGTTCCTGTCGCTGTCGATTTGAATGTAGAGGTCCGGTTTCAATAGCTCCCAAGCTGCGGCCGCCTCGATCCGGGAGGATGCATCCCAGGCCGTTCTTATTCGATAATGGTGGATGTGAGCTACACCATCGCCGCCTTCTACCGCTTCGTCACCTTGTCCGACCCTGCTGCCCTGCGGCAGGAGATGCTCGCCTCGTTCACCGAGGAGGAGCTGTGCGGAACGATGCTGATTGCGCCGGAGGGAGTGAACGGCACCATGGCCGGAGCAGCCGAGACGATCGATCGGCTGCTGACGATGCTGGTCGAGAAGACCGGCCTGGAACGCTCCGAGGTCAAGTTCGCGAGCGCCGAGGAGCGGCCCTTTGGACGGCTGAAGTTTCAGCTGAAGAAGGAGATCATCGCCTTCCGCAAGGCCACCGTCGATCCGACGCAGGCCGGCGAGTACGTGCGGCCGGAGGACTGGAATGCGCTGATCGCCGACCCCGAGGTTCTTCTGCTGGATACGCGGAACAGCTACGAGGTCGAGATGGGGACCTTTGCGAATGCGGTCGACCCGAAGATCGAGACCTTCACGGAGTTCGAGAGCTATGTGCGCGAGAACCTAGATCCGGCGAAGCATCGAAAGATCGCCATGTTCTGCACAGGCGGCATTCGCTGCGAGAAGGCGTCGGCGTTCCTGTTGCAGGAGGGCTTCGGCGAGGTCTACCACCTGAAGGGCGGGATCCTGAAGTATCTCGAAGAGGTCCCCGAGCAGGAGAGCCGTTGGAACGGGACGTGCTTCGTCTTCGACCGGCGCAGGTCGGTTGGGCATGCGGATCTGAAGAACGACTAAAGCGCAGGCAATGTGCGTGAGGATAGGATCGTTGGATCTATGAATCGACGCACACTCCTGGCTGGCTCTCTTCTTGGTGGCGCTCAACTGGCGGCTGGATCGCCCATTCTCAACGCGATGGGTCGATTGCTTCCTGTGCCGCTACCGTTACTCGGCAATCGCTTCGTTACGTTTTGCATCATGATCCGCACGACCCCGTGGGAGGTCTCGCGCGATGTAAAGCTGATGGCCCGCGACGAGTCGGCTTGGCACACGCTTGAGGGTGTCCGTGCGATGCGCAACGCGTTTGCGCGATCGAACCCGGACGGGCGGCTCACGTGGGGATTTACGCTGAACGCTCTTGAAGACAAGCGCACGAATTATCGCCAGATCCGCGACTACGCGGTAGAGTGCCACGAGCGCTTCGGCGACGAGTTCTCTTACTTTCCTGGCTATTTTCCAGCGATGTATCTTCCACGCGAGCGCGTCAATCGCGAGATGACCGAGGCGATCGAGACCATCTCGCACATCGTCGGCAAGGGCTATCGCCCGCAGGCGATCATGGGGGGCTTTCTCTCGGCGAACACGTTGCAATATCTCGCCGAGAAGGAGAACATCCACGCGGCGCATGCCGTCATCTGGAGCCAGAGTGATATCGATGGCGGAGGCGCGGACGGCTCGCCCTCCTACCCGTTTTTATCCCTCGAAGCAGCACTTCTGTAAGCCGGCGCAGGGTAAGGGCGACTTCATCGACTGCGTGAACCTGGACGGCTGGACGATGGATTTTATCTGCGCGCGGCGAAGCGGATCGCTCGGCCAGAAGATTACCGGCTACAACAGCCGCCGCGGTGTCGGGCCGCTCGAGACCTATATTGGATGGGGCCTCGACCTTGGCCACCGCGAGGTCATGCACACGCAGTCGATCCACTTTGACGACGGCTTCCAGCGAAACAAATTTGGCTGGGTCACGAATATCTGGGAGGCCGAGATGGTCGGCGAGTTCGGGCAGGTGCTCGTCTGCTCTGCGCTCGAGCGATGGGTCACCGATACGAAGCGGCGCTGGCCGGACACGCACTTCGTCACCTTCGGGGAGTACGGCGAGATCTGGCGCAAGCAGTACCAGACGAATGAAGACTGGAACTACAGCTTCCTCGAGCGCGGCTCAGGTCTCGGCGACTCGTATAACAACCTCGAAATCGAGTGGTTTATGAACAAGCATCTGCGGCTAGCGCTGCTCCGCGACTGGCAGACCGAGTGCCCGCAACGCGTGATCGACTTCACCCGCTACGACCTGCCCGCGCATGAACCAGCCGACCCTGATCCGCTCCACCCGGCGAAGGACTGGAGCCTAATGAACCGCAACAACCAGAAGGGCCTGCGTCCGCAGGATAAGCCGGTGCTTTTGAGCGAACTTAAGGCAGAGGATCAGGCTTATATCTACGGCGCTCTTCCGCAATTGAGGGATCGAAAGACGTAAAGCGCCCTGATGCCGGGCGGGCACCACTTCGTGGGGTATTAGACGCTTCGCGTGCTAACCCCCCCACATTTAGAAATGTCATCCTGAGCCGGTCCTTCGACTGCGCTCAGGATGACAATTCTTTGGAGGGATGTAGAGGTCAAGGCGCGACGATGATCGGTGCCTGCCAGAAGGTAGCCTTCTGGGTCGTGGGGTCAAGGATGGTCACCTGGCAGTCGTACTCGCCGGGCAACAGCTGCTCGAGCGGAAGGCTGAAGTTGATCGGAATGGTCCCGAGCCGCGTCGCCGTAGGGCCGGAAGCCGCAGCAATGGGCTGCGTCTCAAAGACCTTCGTCCCTGCTTTATAGAAGCTGACGAAGGCGACCAGCGGCTGCGTGGCCGGAGCGCCGGGACTGTAAGCCTGCAGGTAGATGAAGATCTGTCGATCCCTGCTGAAGACCCGCGTCACGCTCGGGATGAGCTTGCTGCCGTTCTGCACCAGCGGATTCGCATCGTTATCCTTGACCTGGTCCTTGGTCTTCATCGTGTTGAAGAGCGCGTCCTTCAGGTCGACGCGCTGACTGCTCAGGATGACGGAGCTGATCGGAACGCGCTTCTCCTCCTTGTTCAGGTTCGGGATGACGAAGGTGGTCTGATAGGTTCCGATGCGGCCCGTCTCGTCGTCGCGCGCGAGGAACTTGATCATGTACTTGCCGGGCAGCAGGGTGTAGCCAAAGTCATATTCGATGGGTCGCTTCGCGAGCTCGGCAGCGGTGGCATCGCTCAGCTTGATGTTGACGGTGTCGCGCACGTTGCTGACCGTTGTCCCGCCAATAAGGTCCTTGATCTCGCCGACGAAGTCGATCTGGGTATGCTCCGCGCCGCCCTTTCGAGCCA
>CAZZZQ010000154.1:0-7742 GCA_964658405.1 uncultured Sphingomonas sp. | reverse complement strand
GCTGATCACCTTCGCAGGGTTTTTGTTGATGAGGAAACGGCCCTCGCCCTGGGTCCCGGCGGCCGAGCCTGCGGTCACTGCGACAGCGGTGGAGCCGGTGCTGCAGCCGCTCGCGCAGGAGCCGGAGAAGACCCGCGAATCTTCGCTGTACGAGAGATCGTAGGGGTGTGCGCCCTCATCGGCCTCGTCACGGAAGCCCCCCGAGGCGAGCATGAACTGACCCCCGATGAGGCAGTCGCCAACGCCGTAGCAGCTGATGCTCTGGGCCGACAGGGCATGCTGGCCAAGGGTGTTATAGCTGCCGGTCAGCTGCTGCACGGCATAGTTGCTTTTGAAGTACGGCACGGTCGCCTGCAGGCTGGCGGGAAAGAGATTCGAGCCACCCGCGATCGCCTCAAGCGAGACGCTGAGCGCGGCGGCGTTCGGGTCCTGCGTGACCAGCGTGGAGCCCGAGAAGGCGCTGTTGCGCGTGACGGTCATGTCGATCGTCTGGCCGATCGACTGGCCGACGGCGAAGGGGTCGCCGGGGTTGACGAAGACGTCGCGCTTGCCCCCGAGGCGCCGATCTTCGAGATGGGTCTGCGGGCTGAGGCCAGCCGGGGTGTACTGCTCGGTCGAATTGTAACTGTGCTCGATCGTGACGTCGCAGCCGCTGGTGCAGTCGGAACTGGAGGTGCTGTTCGCAATGGCGTTGTTGCCCAGGCCGGACAGGTACTGCGTCGCATACTCCGTGCCATTGAGAAGGTTGACCTGGAGCTGCGAGCCGGTGGGCTGCACGATGACCTGTGTGCCCTGAGGGTTGAGCGCAACCTTCTGGCCGACACCGCTCGCGACCTGTTGAACGGAGAGGTCGACATAGTGCTTGTCGGCAGCCTGGGTCGAGGTGACGGGGTCGGCGGGCAGGACGAGCGGACCGGTCATGGTGTCGCCCGCTTTGAGGACGTAGCTTGATGAATCAAGCGCTACCCCCGTGGTGGTCGTGCTGCCGAGCGAGGCCTGTGCGATGGCGGTATCGACGTACGCCTTGCTGACCGTCTGCTGCGCGACGGAGAGCGGAAGCACGGTGCTTCGGATGGTGCTGACCTTGACCGCTGTCATGCTGACAGGAACGACCCAGTACTCGCGGCTCACGGTCCCGTCATCAAGGTGATAGACGGCGGTGTAGTAGCTGCCCATGGGGTTCGAGCCGGCGTTGGGCGCGAGCTGGACGCTGAGAACGCCGCCGGCCGCGATGGTGGCGGCGACGCTGCCGCCCGGGACCGACTGGCCAGTCGCGGTCGAGAACTCAGGCCAGCTGATGACGACGGTCCCGGTGGCGGTGGTGCCGTCGGCGCGGTAGATGGTGTCGGTGATGGGCGTGGTTGTGACCTGTGCGGGCGCGGGCTGCGGCGCTGCGCAGAGCATCGTCGCCAGCAGCAGGGCTACCAGCGTTGTTCGTAGGTTGGTCCAATGCATGTGATCTCCTTGGTGTCGTGGTTGAAGACGCAGAGTTCCTTCGGGAAGGACAAAGAAGCTAGACAGCGGGCAGATAGCTGCGGAAGCAGAGGACCTGTTCGCCGTCGTTGGCGTCGGTGACGGGCAGGGCGCGGAAGGCTCCGGCGAGTCGCGCGGTGCTGAGCGGACCGGCCAGTGTTTCGAGGACCTCGGCAGAGCCCTGCATCGCCTGGAGGCGCGGGTAGTGGAAGAGGACGCGGTCGCCCTGCGCGCCGTCGAGGACGAAGAGCCCGGACCACTCCTGGAAGAAGCTGCCGCCCTCGCGATCGACGAATCCGGTGAGCGCAGAGACCTTCATGCCTGCGACCGGCGTGCCTGCGGGCAGCGGCGATGCAAGCTGAAGGATCCCGTTGGTGATTGCAGCGATGGTGGTTACATTCAGCGTGACCCGGCGAATGTAGTTGCTGTCGCCGTGGACGGCGGTGCTCGAACGAATGTAGGCGGCGCTGGTTCCGCTGCCGACGAAGCCGAGCTGGCCGGTGTAGTCGACGTCGACTGCGATCAGGCTGCCGACGGTGAAGAGTGCGGCTGCTGTGGCACCGACGTTGAGCTGCATCGCGGTTGTGTTCCCGTCGAGTGTGATCGGTGTGGCGGTGACCGAGATGCCGCCACTGCCATTCGCTGCTGAGCCGATCGCGGTCGTCAGCAGGTTCATCTGCTGCGACCCGGCGGTGAGTGCGAGCTGCAGCTTGCCCCAGCTCTCGAACTGCAGCGAGACCGTTGCGGCAACGCTGAAGCGGAGCTGCGACTGCGGCATCGCGGGCGTACCGGATTCGAGCGCTGCCGTGACCGTCTCGCTGCGGCGCGCGAAGTGAGAACACCAGCCGAGATCGACGCAGGGCGACGGTGGATCTTCGAGGTTGAAGCGGCCGGTCTGTGCCGCGTCGAAGAGGGTTGGCAGCCCGGCCGCGCGGTTGACCGGGGCGAAGTAGGCGCGGACGCGGTCGGTGATGGGAGCGGTTGCGGCGAGGGCCGTCATTCGCCCGGCTCCTGGTAGGCGAAGAGCTCCACCGTGGCGACTCGTGCGACGCGCTCGGAGGTGGTTGTGGCTGAGCTGAAGGTGGCGGCGCCCCAGAAGATATTCGTGCCCATCGCAATCGGGGCCGTGTTCGAGCCGCTTTGCGCGTAGCTCCTCTTCAGGACGCTGTGCGGCGTGGCCGTGAGCGCGGACGAGAGTTCGCTGTCCATCTGGGCGAGCAGCCGGCCGCGATCCATGCCGCCGCTGCCGCTGCTGCCCGCGGTCTCGTAGTGGATGGCGCAGGTGAGGGTTGCGAGCGGGAGCGGTGTGTCGGTGTTGAGGCTGACGCCCGTCCAGCGCAGCCGGAAGATATCCGGAATGACGCGGTCGGTGGCAAGCTCGTTCTCTTCGACGAGGATGCCGGGCCGGGTTACGCCGCGCAGACCGAAGGTCCGCACCGGGTTGAGGGCGGCCAGCCGATCGCGAAGCATGAGGTAGAACGTGTCCTTCGCGTTAGTCATGATATGTAACCTTTCCAGTGGTATTTAGAGAAGGGCCGACAGCGGTGCTCGAAGGACGAGGCGATAGACGTAGGGCGTGCCGAAGGCGTCGGAGCTGGTGGCGGCCTCGATCTCCATCAGGGTGTCGTCGATGAGGACCCCGAAGGCGTCGGCGAAGAGCACGCTTGCGGCGTTCGAAGCGAGTGATCCGACGGCCGCGTTGATCGCGGTGGCCGAGACCAGGAGCTCCCATCGGGCGCCCTTGCCGGCCTCCAACGCCGCGGCTGCCTTGCGGAAGACGACCGGTGCGAGGGCGACATCCTGGAACGAGGGTGTGGCCAGGCCGAGCTGCTCGGTTACGTCGCCGGGGCTTGCGAGGGCGGGCATGCGGAGCAGCACGGAGCGGCCGCCGGCACTGCGCAGCAGCGTGTCAGCGGCGCGGATCGCGGAGGCTGTGAGCGGGTTCAGATCTGCCATGGCATCACCCCACACGCTGCGCGAGGTAGGGCCGGAGCAGGCTCTGGACGTGCGCGTCGATCAGGCCGCCGCTGAAGTACTCCATCTGGAGCGTGTCCATCTTGGTGGACTTCACGTTCATCGACGGCGTGGCCTGTGCGTTCTTCACGATCATGGCGCAGGCGACCTTGACAGCGGGCGGAACGACGAGCAGGCCCGCCGTGTACGTCACCTCGACCTCGTTGTAGGTGAGGCCGAGAAAGTTCTGTGGGAAGGTCAGCTCCCCGGTCGCCGCGTTGACGTCGATGGTGGTGACGTCGAGCGCGCTCCAGCTACCGGGCAGGCTGAAGGCCCAGGCGACCTGCTCGCGGAAGCGGTCGGCCATCTCGCCGCGGCGGGGCTTGCTGTAACGGCCCCGGACGCCGACCAGTGCGAGGGCAGCTGGCGCGATCGCTGCGAGTGGCAGGTAGCTGAGGCGCACGGTCTGCGCGCCGGCGGTGAGGCGCATCCGCTCGACATATTGTGTGACCAGCAGGCTGGTGCGACGGCAGTAGGACTCCATAAGGGCGGAGGCCGTGGCGATCCAGTCGTCGGTGGTCTCGGCGGTGAGGCCGTACTGCAGGTATTCGGTGGGGAGAAGATAGCCCATGCGGTTTCCTTTCCAAGGATGAAAAGCAACAGAGGCGGGCACATACTGTGCCAGCCTCTGTTGCTTGATAAAAGCAAGTGCGCCCTCACGCCGGGCAGGCGCCCCTTCGGGGGGTGTTGGACGCTTCGCGTGTTTAGCGGTCTACGAGGACCTGGTAGTGGGCGTAGTTTGCTCCCTTGACGACGACGCCGCCGAATTTTACGACGACATATTGGCTGGCCAGTGAGCCGGGGACGCCGAGCTGAAAGATGCGCGGGTTCGGGTCGCTGAGCCAGTGGTACTCGATCATGTCCTCGGTGACGATGTACGCCGGCAGGACCGCCGTGCCGGAGCCAGGTGTGCCGGTGTAGCCAAGCGTCCACTCCGGGATGAGCGGGATGTCACCGGCCTGGGTGGAGAGCATCTTCACGGTGAAGCCGCTGGTGATCTCTTTGGTCCCGAGGACGACGTTGAACTCGCTCTTCATCTCGCGATCGATCAGGTCGAGCAGCACAGGGTTCGCATAGATCGCGGTGGGGCGGACGCCGAAGTTGCTGTTCGCAACCATCTGCGCGATGGCCGACTTGAAGCCGTCGACGATGCTTGCCGTGGTGCCGATGGTGACGGTGTTCCCACCAGCCGCGATCTGCGCCGCTGCGCCGAAGTACTGCGCCGTGGTGGGCGTGGCGAGGCTGGTGTCGGTGCCGTTCCAGAGGGCTACGTCGTGGGTCCGGAGGACGCCGTCGACGGTGTCGGCGAGGTCCTTCGCCTGGAGGTAGGCGAACTGGCTCTGCTGCTGGCCGAGCTCCATGTCGAAGAGGTTGTAGTTGATCTGGGCGACGAGCGCCTTGAGGGGAACGCTGCGCTCGACGCGGGTCGGCGTGACCAGCGGAGCGACGATGTTGCGCGGGTCGACGAAGCCGCCGGTCGCGGAGGGGAGCGGAATCGCGGTCTCCTCGAAGAAGCGCGAGGGATGGCCGGTGGCGGGGACCTGCTTGATGCGCTGGCCGAAGGCTCCGCGGCGACGGACGAGGTCGGTGATCTCGGACTGGTACATGGGGACTTCGATTGCGCCGGGTCCGATGTAGTCCGCTGCTGCGTGGATCGAGGTGAAGTTGGCGTTCATGGGTGGCTCCTATGTTGGTTGTGGATCGCTAAACGCAGATTTCGTGTGGGGATGGACGGGGGCTAGCCTAAGAGGCCGGATCGGAGGAGCTGGGCTTTGACGGCGATGCGCTGCTCGAGGCTCAGGCTGTGGAGTGCGGCGTCGAGGGCTCCGGCTTCCATGCCTTCGACGAGGACGCCCTGCTTGGCGAGGATGGTGGTGGGGAGGGTCTTTCGGCCGGTATTTGTAACCGCTACGGGTGCGGATGCGCGGAGCTCGGTGATGAGGGCTTCGGCGGCAGCGAGGCGCTGCTCGAGGTTCAACTCGACCGTGGCGGTGATGTGGTTCAGGGTGTTGTCGGCGGCGATGAGCTGGTGCTCTGCGAGGCGCTCGGCGGCGACGTGGAGGAGGTGCGTGGCGTTGGCCAGGCGGTCGAGGGTGGTGGTGAGGGCTTCGGTGAGTTCGTGGTCCATTGTGTGCTCCTTGTGGTTGCTTATTTGTGGCGCATGGGATCTCACCCTTGCGGTGGGCTGCGAGGATGGGGCACCCGGAGAGTTGTGGTGGGGAATCGCAGGTCCTTCGACTTCGCTCAGGATGACAAGTTTTTGGGCGGGGTCAAAAGGGCAGACGCAGGCGCTCGACTTCGCTCAAGAGGACAATTGTTGGGCGGGTCTTAGGCCTTGGCGGTTACGGTGCTGCTGGAGATGTTCTGGACGTTGAGGATCGCAACGACGGCGGAGACGAGGTCTTCGAGGTAGGAGGTGCTGGGGGTGATGCCGGCCTGGGTGAGGAGCGAGGTGACGGCGGGGCCAGCGAGGAGGAGGACCTCGGCGAGCTTCTGCGGGCCGGTGCCGCTCTGGACGCCGGAGGCTGCGTACTTCTGCTCGACCAGGAGGACGGCGTTCTGGATGAGGGTGGTCGCGTCGGCGACGACGGTCATCTCGGGGGCGATCGTCGGGAAGAGGAGTGCGACCAGCTTTTCTACGGGGAGGGCGTACTGGATGGCCCAGTTGAGGCCCTTGAGGAAGCCTTGTCCGACTGCGTGGAGTACACCGGTGAAGGTCATAATGCTCCTTTGGAATGGTTGTGGTGCGGAAACTCAGATCCCCTTTGGGAATGACAAACAAAAGGGCAACCGCAGGTTCTTCGACTTCGCTCGGGATGACAGATTGCGGGCGAGCGGAAGAACGCGGATTTCCTTTGGGAATGGCAAGCAAAGAGGGCGACGGCAACAAAAATGGCTAGGCGGTTCTGCGGAGGGGGGCGCGCTTGAGGCGGAAGCTGGTGTTCCGGTAGGCGGCCTTGTCGCGTAGAAGGATGGCGGCGCCGGTGAAGGTGGCGCGGGTGAGGGTCCAGACGGTGGCGCGCATGTCGGCGACGTGTGCGTCGGCCAGCTCGTAGCTCATCCCCATGACGCCCTCGGTCGCGACCTTCTGCTCGAGCTCCGGGAAGTCGCGGGCGAAGAGGAAGCCTGCGACGGAGAGCTGGGTGCCTTCGATCCTGGCGGAGGTAATGATGCCGCACTTCTGCCGGGCATCATGGCCGTCCCAGCCGGCCTTGTAGTCGACGGCCATGCCGAGCAGGCTGGGAAGCGCTGCCTCGGCGGCGGCGCGGGTGAGCAGGACGCGGTGGCCGCGGGCTCCGCTGGGTGCCTTGTCGCTGGCGACGTCGACCAGCGTCAGGACGCCCTCGAAGGGGAGCCGGTTGGGATGGCCTTCGACGGTGGGGAAGTCGACGGCCATGGCGCGGAGATCAAGCGGTTGCCGGGCCGTCTGGAGCCGCGCCGTGCGGTGGTGAAGCGTATGCATCCCAGTCCGGCTGCTGTGCCGGTGAAGCGCTTCGTTTACTGCCATTGACCCTCCTTGAAGTTGCAGGCGCACACGAAAACGGGAGAGCGCCGATTGAGCGCCCTCCCGTTGGGTTTTGCCTACTTCTCAAGAATAGCAACCTGAGCAGAACTAATGCGCAAAGTAATGATGGACTCCAAGTACAACAAAGGATTCGACTTACACGCTATCTGCAGATTCCTCCCTCTTGACACTCTTTTCGGGGCTCGAGGAGGTTGAGCTCGAGGAAGATGGCGGTGAGCGCGTCGACTGCCTCGGTGTAGGAGCGGAGGACGGTGCGGCGGGGGAGGCGCTGCATGGTGGCGACCTCCTGGTGGGTGTACTCCTGGATGGCGATGCGGGTGAGCAGGTGGTTCTGCAGAGGGGTAAGGCGTGCGAGGCATTTTTCGACATCGTGGGCGAAGATGACGAGGTCGTCGAAGCTGTGGACCTTGTAGCTGGTGACCTTGCCGCGGAACATCTCGCGGCCGAGCATCGAGGGGATGCGGCCGGCCTGGAGGGAGAAACGCATGTACCTTCGCAGCATGCCTTCGGTGTACTTGCGATAGAACTCCAGGCCGCGGCGGGTTCTGCGCTGGATGTGGGTGGGCGCGTTTGGGGCTGGAGCTGGAAGGACCAGCTCCAGCGCTGCGGTGGCGGGGGTTGGCGGCTGCTGGCAGGCCCAGATCCTGGGGACGATTGCGAGGGATGCGCTCATTGTGCACCTCCGGTGCCGTTTGCTGCGGCGTTGCTTTTTGCCGCGGCGCAGCCGGTG
>CAZZZQ010000153.1:0-7800 GCA_964658405.1 uncultured Sphingomonas sp. | reverse complement strand
CTGGTTCCCCATCTCCTTCATGTCGACCTTCGCTGACTGGGCCGACCTCGTGCACGGACCGAACCACGACTGGGGCCAGCTCTCCTGCGGCTGCCACCCGAACTGCGGTATCGGTATGGCACTGATGATCGACAAGGAAACGAAGGAAGCTGCACCCGTTACCGCCTTCCTGAACGCAGATCGTCTCGCCAAGGACGTCGCCCGCATCAACGACGCAGCCCGTGGCAAGTGGATCTCGATCATCGGCGTAACGCTCGCTCTGCTCCGCAACTACACCCCGGATCAGGCACCGACCCACTTCAAGATCAAGGACCTGCTGCAGAAGTTCGACAAGAGCTTCGGCGCAACCGGCAAGAGCTACGGCAAGGTCACCGCGGACCGCACGATGGCAGACATCGAGAAGCGCCGCTCCGACCGCTGGAACTTCCTCTTCATCGCCGGCATGTGGTTCCAGGATCTCTTCAACTACGACTTCCGCCGTACCGAGCAGTGCATCATCCCCTATGCCACGCAAGAGGGTGAGATCAGCTTCTGCGCGTACAACACGGGCGTTGGCTGGCGCAACATCATCGAGAAGATGCACATGACCTCCACCCTCACCAAGTGGTACGAGGAGCATGGCCGTCACGAGATCTTCGCCGGTGGTAAGAAGGTCGGTCTCGAGAAGGAGTCCAGCTACGATCTCGTTATCAACGACGAGCACGTCAATGCCGCTGCAAACAACACCTTCGAGAAGAGTGGTGTTGCCAAGAACGCCCGCGAAGAAAAGATCCGGGCGCGCGACGCGAAGATCAAGCAGGATGCCGAGAACGCCAAGATGGCCAAGCTCTACCGCAAGGAAGTGCTCGGCGAGAAGGAGCAGCCCGGTTTCATCTCCCTCGGAGAGATCAAGCCAGCCGCCCCCGTCTCGAACGTCGAAGTCGTCCAGAGCATCGAAGAGACCGTCTCCGGCGACTAAGCTTGGCGGAAGGCGCTTCGCGCAAACCCTGAAGGACCGCAACAACAAGAAAGGCCGCCAGCGATGGCGGCCTTTCTCGTATCTCCGCGCTTCCCTGGCCCCTCCAAACATGGTCATCCTGAGCGAAGTCGAAGGACCTGCGCGGTCTCTGCTCAACAAAATCCCACTAAAGGTCGGGCTCTCAGAGCCCCGCTACCCCAACGCCTCAAGCATCGCATCGACGTCTCCCTGCGTGTTGTAAACCGAGGGCGATACCCGCATCCTGCCGGGGCTGAAGGATACATCCACACCCTTCCGCTTCAACCGTCCGGCCGCACCCGCCGGATCCTTGACCAGAAACGAAGCAATTGCCGACTTCGACCCATCCGGAGTGATCGACGGATAACCGAGCCGCGGCAGCTCAACCTTCAGCCGCCCGAGTAGCGTCTGCGTGTGAGCCTGGATCGCCCCGACTCCCAGCGACTGAATCCATGGCAGCGAATAGCTCAAAGCGGCGATGACTCCGTTGGCGTACGTCCCCGTCTCAAAAAGACCGGCGGCGTCCGTTCGCTGCTCATAGCTCATCGGGAACTCCCCCGGCGTGTCCCACGGAAAGGCGTGGTACTCGTAGTCCTTTATCTGACGAAAGCTCCACTGGGTGCGCGGGAATCGCTCGATGAGGTCGCGGCGGATGTACAAAAACCCCAGCCCGAAGTCTCCCATCAGCCATTTGTAGCTGGCGCAGGCACAGAAGTCGACGTGGCTCGCCCGTACATCAACCGGGACACAGCCCGCCGCCTGGACGGTATCCGCATAGACGTACGCTCCATGCGCATGCGCCAGGTCGCAGACTGCCTTCACATCCTGCTCGAAACCATTGATATACGAGACCTGCGACAGCGCAACCAGCCGCGTCTTCCGGTCGATGACCTGCTCCAGGTCACTCAACTCGATGCGCCAGCCGCGCGGCTTCACAACACGGACGTCGACACCCTTCCGTTTCAACTCAGCGTAGAGATAGAGCGAGCCCTCGAAATGCAGCGCATCGGTGACGATGTTCCCGCCGCTGCCCGGCAGCCCCAGCCCGGCGACGATCATATTTTCGGCCGCCGTCGTGCTGTTAACGTAGGCAATCTCTTCCGGGACCGCATTGATCAACTGCGCGAAGCTCGCCTTGACCGTCCGCTGCTGCTCGGACGCCGCGTCCGGCGGCTCCCAGATGCCTCTCGACTTGTAGGCCAGGTGCTCCTGGACCGCCTTGATCGCACCGCGGCTCATCGGATGCCATCGCGCGTTATTCAGGCAGATCTCGTGCTCCCGGACCGCAAACTCACCAGCCACGGGGAACGGAGGAGGAGTCGTTGATCCCAGCAGCGGTATCGGCATCGCTCCCATGGCGGCAGCGGTGCCGATGCTCTTCATCAAACTCCGGCGCGATAGCCGCATCCTGTCTCCTCGAATGGCTCTTCTCAATGGGGAGAGTTGATCTGCCGCTACTTCTCGCTGCTTGGCGGAACCAGCCCCTTCAGCCGCATGTAGAGCGCCAGGGTCGCATACTGCTCGTTATCGTGCGATACGTTGCCCCACAGCAGGCCGATCCGCGACCGCTTCATGGGCCCCATCGAGAACGAATCGGTCAGATTCGCGTCGGTCAGACCCGCATAGGCCTTGTCGCACTCTGCATAGGAGGCCTTGAGAGCCTCGACGATCGCAGCCTTATCCGCCGTCTCCGGGGGAACCTTGGCCAGCTCCTTCGTTCCGTTCGCCGCTCCACAGACGCGAAGTTGAGCCTCGCTGATGTGGTTGACGACCCGGCCAAAGGTACGAACCTCGGCGGTCGGCTTGAAGGTGTATGCGTCCCCCGGCATATTCTCCGCGGCCTTCATGATGTTGACCTTGAGCGCCGCATAGCTGCGCTGCACCTCTGCCGCCGGACCCGTTGGTCCGGCCGGAGCCGCCGGCGCCTGTGCCATCATGACCCCCGAAAACAGGCAGGCCCCCGTCATTGCTACCGTCATCATCCGATTCATACGACCACCTTTGCGTGAGAGTCACCAGCCTATCGTCCGACCGCCCGCGCTACAAGTACTATCGATAACGGCTTTGAGTCATCGTCCGCAAATCCAAAAAAAAGCTTCTTTCTCCGGCCGCGCTGTCGGAAACTAGACACACTTGGAGAACCTTATGAAGAAGAAGTTGCGGGTCGGGATTCTGTTCGGCGGCCGGTCCGGAGAGCACGAAGTCTCGCTCCTCTCCGCCGCGTCCATCTTGAAGGCGATCGATCGCAAGAAGTATGAGGTCATCCCCATCGGCATCGCAAAAGATGGCCGCTGGCTCTCCCCGAGCGGCTCGCTCGCACTTTTGAGCGGAGACGACCCTACCGGGGAAAAAGACCCGGACTTTGCGATCTCGGCGTCGATCCTGCGAAGCGGCGAGACCTTCGAGGCTCCCGTGCCCTCTCCGCTGCACCGAATCGAGAAGCAGGGCTCTCCGATCGAGCAGCATGCCTCCGCACTCTCCTTCTCGCTGGACGTGGTCTTTCCGGTTTTGCACGGCACCTTCGGGGAGGACGGCACGATCCAGGGACTCTTCGAGATCGCCGACATCGCCTACGTTGGTTCCGGCGTGCTCGGCTCGGCGACTGGCATGGACAAGGTGGCGATGAAGCAGCTCTTTGCCGCCGCTGAGCTGCCCCAGACGCCGTTTGTCCCGGTCCTTCGCAAGGAGTGGGCCGCAGATCCGAAGCGTTGTCTAAAGCTCATCGAGAAGAAACTTGCCTACCCGGTCTTCGTAAAGCCCGCAAATCTCGGATCCTCGGTCGGAATCTCAAAGGTCCACGATCGTAGCGAGCTGGCAGCCGCGATGGATCTCGCCGCCAGCTATGACCGCAAGCTGATCGTCGAGGAGGGGGTCGGTGGTCCCTTCGCAAAGCCACGCGAGCTCGAAGTAGCCGTGTCCGGAAACGATGAGCCCGAGGCGACCGTCGTCGGCGAGATTGTTCCCGGGGCGGAGTTCTACGACTACGCCGCGAAATACCACTCCGATCTATCCGTTCCCATCATTCCGGCAAAGCTCTCCAAGGGGGAAGAGAAGCAGATTCGCGAGATGGCCATGGCTGCCTTCCGAGCCTGCGACTGCGCAGGTCTTGCACGGGTCGACTTCCTCATGGAGCCCGCGAAAAAGGGCAGCAAGGCTCGTATCTATCTGAACGAAATCAACACAATGCCTGGATTCACCAGCATCAGCATGTATCCGAAACTATGGAAGGCAAGCGGTGTTCCTTATAAGAAATTGATCGACCGCTTGATTGCGCTCGCATTGGAACGTCACAAGGAGAAGCTCGAGACGCGGTTTTCGATGCCTGAGTCGTCACCCTCATAAATCCTGACCGTTCTCCAACCCGCTATCGCTGTATCTAATCGGGTCGATAAGGCAAGAAGAGAAGGAAAATCTGGGCTAACCCGTGTAGTCTCGGATGACCTGAACCCTGGGATCGGCGCTCTCTGTGAATCAAAGTCTTCTACCTACTCTGTTGGCGTTACTGGTGTTTGTCGGCTGCTTCCGCGCTCTTCTGCGCAGGGCCGGGGCACATACCAACGTCTGGTTTGCAGGGTGGATCTTTCTCCTGGCCCACTACGCCGCACGCGCACTCCCGGAGATGACCGGACCTGTGGGGCCCTTCGCCTCCCTGGCGAGCCTATGGGCGATGCAGCTCTGCGGCCTCTGTTTTTTCTGCGCTGCGGGGAATACCGACACCGAAGAGACACGATTCAGCAGGACCTTTGCGATTGAGATCGCTATCCCGCTGCTCCTTCAGTCAGCACTGTATGTCTTTAAGCTGAACAGTCTCACGATCGAAATACTCTGCTCGAGCCTGTTTCTCGTCCCCGCAATCCACCTTTTGCTCCTTCCCCGGGATCGGAGCAAGGCCCACAGCTGGCTCGCCGGGGCGTCCGCGCTTCTAGGAGTATCTCTTCTCCTGCTCCGCGGATACGATCCGCTCCTGCTGATCAATCTTGCGCTGGCCTGCGTGTTCCTTGGCGCTGCAGCCCTCCTCGCCAGCAATACCCAGCGCATGACGCGTGGCACCGCCCTGATGGTGGTGAGCCTCTGCCTCTGGGGAGTGTCGCTTCCTCTGAGCATCCCGGGACTATTCGGGCCAACCTTCGCGATCTACCCTGCGCTCTGGGATCTTCCCCGGTATTGCATGGCGGCAAGTATGCTGATCTCGATCCTGGATGACTACGTCGGCCGTGCCGAGCGGCTCGCTCTCCATGACCCGCTGACCGGCCTCCCCAACCGACGACTCTTTGAGATTCGACTGGACCAAGCGCTCGAGGAGTCCCGGCGGACCCTGACGCCGGTGGCCTGTCTTGTCATTGACGTGGACGGCTTCAAACAGATCAACGATACCCTCGGCCATCCCGTTGGAGATGGCCTGCTGCAGGCTCTCGCGAAGCGGCTGAGCTGGAACCTGGGCCCCCGCGATATGCTCGCCCGAACCGGTGGCGACGAGTTCACCGCGGTGCTGGTCGAGGCTGCCGACGACTATCACATCCGCTTCATCGCGGGAGCCATGATGGCCGCCGGCTGCGTTCCGGTCTCGATTGGCGAACACTCTATCAATGTGCGGATCAGTATCGGCATTGCGGTCGCACCGCGCGATGCCGATTCCAGCAGCCCGCTCCATAAGGTCGCCGACGATGCCATGTACCTGGCCAAACGGCGCGGAGGCAGCCTCGTCGCCTTTGCCGGGGAAGAGATCCCCCAGATCCACGCTGTCTAGCAGGCTCCTGCTAGGATCGAGCACTCAGGCACGTTGCCAAACGACAAAATCGCCATCCCGTGGCAGCAATCGCTAATAACGCGGCTGCAGATGGGATGACGACTGTACTTCAGTGCTACCAGAGAGCGGATTACGCCTCGACAGCTGCCTGTGGAGCCTCTGCAGGGGTGGCCGCGGGACGGGGAGCTGCAGGCTTCTTTGGAGCGGGTGGCTGCTGAATCTCAGCCTTCTTCGCCGGAGCGATGATCGCGTGGAGGGTAGTCCCTTCCATGCGGGGCATGAATTCAACAAGACCGGATTCGCCAATATCGATGATCAGGCGGTTGATGATCTTGTAGCCAAGGTCGCGATGGGCCATCTGGCGTCCCTTGAAGCGAAGCGAGGCCTTGACCTTGTCGCCTTCACCGAGAAATCGCACAGCCTGGTTCTTCTTCGTCTGGTAGTCATGCTCGTCGACCGTGACGGAGAACTTTACTTCCTTGATTACGATAATCTTCTGCTTCTTACGCGCTGCACGATCGGACTTGTCCTTTTCATAGAGGAACTTGCCATAGTCCTGGATCTTGCAGACCGGCGGAACAGCGTTCGGAGAGATCTCGACGAGGTCGAGCGTGCGCTCGCGGGCCATCTTGAGGGCGTCGAACGGCGCCATTACGCCAAGCTGTTCGCCGTTTTCGTCGATGACGCGAACTTCGCGTGCGCGGATGCGTTCGTTGGTGCGGATGAAGGACTTTGCGGAACGCTTATCAATCGGTGGAATAGGTCGCCTCCACAGCGGGCCAGAAGGCCTCGCCATGCATGGGTTAGAATTTGGAGCGCGCTTGAGGGTTCGAGCGTCGCAGTATTGGTAAGTATAGCATTGACAGCACCTCTATAAAGAAGGTCGCCGCCACAGACCGCTTCCGCCATCCCGGCAGGCTAGCGGGTCGCGCCGCGTATTGGACAATGTCGGCGTTCAAAGGCAAGAATGGGAGACGCTGTCCGCGGAGCTGCGCCGACAGCCCGTATAGAGGAGAACCTTTCAAATGAAGCGAACAATTTTGCTGGTCGATGATGAGATTGCGGTCCTGCTGACCCTGAAGGCCGTGCTGGAGATCAGCGGCTTCGACGTGGATACAGCAGCTTCGGCCAAAGATGCCAAGCTGAAGATCAAGAAGAACACGTACTCGATGATCATCACGGACATGCGGATGGAGAACGACGCTGCCGGAGCCCAGGTCATCCAATCTGCCCGCTCCGCCGCGTATCACCCCGCCGTCGCCCTGCTCACCGCCTTCCCGGTCGCCGAGGAGGACTGGCAGGAGATGGATACCGACGCCGTCGAAGTCCTGATGAAGCCGATGCAGACCAAGGTCCTGCTGCAGCAGATCGAGGCGCTTCTGACCTCACACGAGGCCAAGCTGGCCCGGCTGAAGAACGAGCTCTACAAGACAGTCCCGGCAAAAAAGACAGCGGAGAGGAAACCGGCAGCGAAGAAGGCTGTCGCTGAGAAGGTCGCAGCTAAGAAGCCTGCCGCTCCAAAAGCCATTCCCAGCAAGCCAGCTTCGAAGGCCAAACCGGTCAAAGTCGCTGCAAAGAAGAGCGCCAAGACGGTTCGCTCTCGCTGAGGTCTAGCTGGGGGTGTGGACCTTGATGTATTCGCGCAGGGCGA
Organism: uncultured Sphingomonas sp.; assembly: GCA_964658405.1. Taxonomy (GTDB): domain Bacteria; phylum Acidobacteriota; class Terriglobia; order Terriglobales; family Acidobacteriaceae; genus Edaphobacter. Next base: position 426 of record CAZZZQ010000153.1, on the reverse strand, counting down.
GATTGATGTCCAGGGCCTTCTGCACGCCGCTGTCGAGCATCCGCAGCCAGTCGGTTGCGGGCTCCTTCATCTCGACCGTGCTGAGCAGGTAGCTGGTCTGAACGATGATTTCAAGGGCGTTGCTGAGGTCATGAGCAAGCTTCCGAATCTCGAGGGCCAGCTCTTCGGGCATCTTCTCTACGGTGGCGGGTTTTGGCTGAGTTGTATCCGTTGACTGGGTCATGAAAGAGAAGCATGCCTCCCGGCAGGTGCGGTGTACGACGTCCTACAAAGTGTAAGGCACTGGCCCGGGAATTGACAGTGAGGGCAGGGTTTGACAGACTAGAGGTTCACGACTGGGATGGCTCAGGCAGTTCGCTGACTCAGACAGTTGCCGTAGTGGCGGAATTGGCAGACGCGCATGGTTCAGGTCCATGTACTCGCAAG
>CAZZZQ010000152.1:0-7802 GCA_964658405.1 uncultured Sphingomonas sp. | reverse complement strand
TAAGCAGCGGCAGAATCGGCCCGAGAAGCAGTGTGCCGAGCCCGGTCAGCATCAGCGCAAGATGCATCCAGAGGGTCGACGGTGCGGGCGCTCGCTGCATCGTCGCGGCCGGCCTTCGAACGTGCGGCATCTGCAGGAGCTTCATGGAGCCATTATCATCGACGCAGAGGTGCCTTACGTTGCGTCGTCTCAACTTCGTAGTCCCCGGGCTGCTGTTCGGCTCGCTCCTGCTGCTTCCCGGATGCAACACAGTCAAGCCCGCGGCCAGCAGCACGTCGGCCCTGCCGGTGCAAAGCTTTCCGGTTCGCGGAAAGATCATCGCCACCGATCCCACCCACGTCGTGCTCGACCATGAGGCCGTTCCGGGCTACATGGAGGCGATGACGATGTCCTACAAGCTGAAGGATCCGAGCATCGTGAAGGAGCTGCACCCGGGCGACCGAATCACGGCAAAGATCCTCGTTCAGAAGGACGCCGCCGGCTTTCGCAGCCCGCTGCTCGACCAGATCGTCGTCATTGCTCAGGCCAAGCCGGACTACAAGCCAGCCGTGCAGTATCACGTCCCCCAGGTCGGCGATGTAGTCCCGGACTTCAAGTTGCTGAACCAAAGTGGGAAGACGATCCAGCTGGAGCAGTTCAAGGGGCGCGTGCTACTAGCGACCTTCATCTACACGCGCTGCCAGATGGGTGACTTCTGCCCCAGGATGAGCACAAACTTTGCTGAGATCGACAAAGCTCTCGCAGCGGACCCGGCGCTCTATGCGAAGACGCACCTGTTGAGCATCAGCTTCGACCCGACCTACGACAAGCCTGCTGTATTGAAGAAGTACGGCTCTGCCTATACCGGAAAGTTCGCCAGCGAGACCTTTGGCCACTGGGACTTTGCCGCTCCCCCGGTCGCCGAGCTGCCGGCCATCACGGAGTACTTCGACGTTGGCCTGGCGCCCGGCGATCCCCAGACCATGACCCATTCCCTTTCGACGGTCGTCATTGGCAAGGACGGCAAGGTCGTGGCCTGGTATCCGACGAATGAATGGAAGCCCGCGGAAGTCCTGGCAGTGGTAAAGACGGCCGCTGCAAGCTAGGCAGCAGCCGTCTGGAACACATTTTGTTACAGACCCTTTTCGACCAGGAAGAGGATCAGGTCCTTGACGCGGCTGGAGTAGCCCCACTCGTTGTCGTACCAGCTGATGACCTTGCCGGTGTTGCTGCCGACAACCTTCGTCAGCTTCGAGTCGACGATGCTGGAGTAAGGGTTGCCGCGGAAGTCGGACGAGACCAGCTCCTCATCCGTGTAGCCGAGGTAGCCCTTCAGCTCGCCGGACTCGGACGCCTTCTTCAGCGCCTCGTTGATCGAGGCCGCGGTGATCGGCTTCTCGGAGACGAAGGTCAGGTCGACCACGGAGACGTTCGGGGTCGGGACGCGGATCGCAAAGCCATCCAGCTTACCGTCCATCTCGGGAACGACCAGCTTCAAGGCCTTGGCGGCACCGGTCGAGCTCGGAATCATCGACAGGGCAGCGGCGCGTGCACGGCGCAGATCCTTGTGCGGCGTGTCGAGGATCACCTGGTCGTTGGTGTAGCTGTGAATGGTCGTCATGATGCCGGAGTTGATCCCGAAGCTGTCGTTCAGGACCTTGACCACGGGGGCGAGGCAGTTCGTCGTGCAGCTCGCATTGGAGATGACGTTGTGCTTCGCTGCGTCGTACTTGTCCGAGTTGACGCCGAGGACGATCGTCAGGTCCTCGTTGGTCGCCGGAGCGGAGATGATGACCTTCTTGACCGTCGATCCGAGATGCGCCTTCGCCTTGGTCGCGTCGGTGAAGAAGCCCGTCGACTCGACAACGATCTCTGCGCCGACCGAGGCCCAGTCCAGCTTGGAGGGGTCGCGCTCGGCGAAGACCTTGATCTTCTTACCATCGACGCTGATGAAGTCCTCGCCGTGGGTGATCTCGTTCTTGAGATTCCCGAGGATGGAGTCGTACTTCAGCAGGTGGGCGAGCGTGGCCGGGGTGGTCAGGTCGTTAACGGCGACGAACTCGATGTCAGGGTTTGCGAGAGCGGTGCGGAAGACGTTGCGTCCGATACGGCCGAAGCCGTTGATGCCTACCTTTACTGCCATAAGTCGAATTGCTCCTGTCTGATAAAGCGCTGTCTACCCGATTGTAGAGAAAGGCGCGAGGGTCTGCACGCCGGGGCACGGATGTGCGGTCCGGCTCGTAGCTCAGAGCCGTCTCGATGGATCAGTGCCCCTGCAGATTCCTTAGAAGTGGAAGAACTTCAGCCGAAGTGCCGCCTCATACTTCTTCTTGGCAGCCTTGGCGCGGTGGCGCAGGGCCTCTTCGCCGGCGTCGGCCTGCTCCCAGAGATCCACCTCGGCGACCGTGTGGTCGACCGAAGCCAGCTCCTCCTCGTGGTTGATGGCGGCGACCCATGCGGCAACAGCCGCCTTATAGTCCGTTTGAATCTGATCGAGCTCAGCGATTTCGATGGACATGGTGGTGGTCTCCTGTGGGAAGCCTCACGACGGTAGTCCGTTCTCGTGAATGGATGATGTTAAGCCGTAAACGCTTGAAATTTAGAGAGAAGTCATGGCGACAGACGTGCGCTGTCACGCTCGCTCATTTGCGGCGGGCCGGAAGCGAGTGTTATAAGGCCCTATGCGCGACTTGCGCGAATGGATGCGCGAAAAAATGAGACGACGTCCTAGACGTGGACCGAATGAGTCGGAGTCCACTGGCAAGATTGGGCAGGAACTTCCTGCGAACCAACTGGCACCGCTGAGGCCTACCTACCCGGAGCCCTCCGCTGTGCGTGAACCTGAACCTGAGTCGGAAGCCCCGGCAGCTGCAGAGCCATCTGTAGAAGAAGCGCCCGCTGAAAAGAAGATGGTCATTGAGACCCAGCCGGAGCATCTTGGAACGCCGCCGGCCGAGCTGCTGCCCGTCACCAAGAAGTCTCCCCGCGGCTATGTCGTTCTGACCATTGGCCTTCCCGGCTCGGGCAAGACGACCTGGTACAAGCGCCGCGGCGTCACCCCGCTCTCGAGCGACCTGCTGCGCACCCTGCTCTTCGATGACATCACCGACCAGCGCTACCAGGGTCTTGTGTTCTCGACGCTGCGCTCGCTGCTCCGCGCCCGCCTCATCGCCAAGATGCCCTGGAACTACGTGGATGCGACGAACCTCTCGCCTCACGAGCGCCGTCAGTGGATCAAGATGGCCAAGAGCTTTGAGTATGAGGTCCAGGCGGTCTTCTTCGACGTTCCCCTTGCAGTCTGCATGGAGCGAAACTCCAAGCGCGATCGCCAGGTCACGGATGAGGTGATGCAGAAGATGGCGGAGCGTCTCCGCCCGCCAGCTTTCAAAGAAGGCTTCGACAAAATCACAGTCGTTCGCGTCAAAGGAGCTCCGGGAACCGAGCCCAATCCGTCGGCTGAGCCGATCCCCGCGGAGGAATCAGAGGCCGGGGATTCCTTTGCCAGTCCTGAGGCTGCGGTTTAGATCTTAGCTGTAACTAGAACGAAACAAAGGATCGCCCATGGTTGGCGTTGAGTTCGCGAAGGTGAGCTACGCGTTGGCTGATGGGCGATCACTTTTGCGCGACATCTCCCTTCTGCTTGAAGCCGGAACGACCTCCGCTCTCTTAGGGCGCAGCGGATCCGGCAAGACGACGTTGCTGCGGATGGTCAACGGACTGGTCATGCCGACCGCAGGCGAGGTTCTCGTCGACGGCAAGGCTACGACCAGCTATGACCTCGTCGCTCTGCGCCGGTCCATCGGCTATGTGATCCAGGAGACCGGGCTCTTTCCGCATATGACAGTAGAGCGGAACGCCGGCCTGGCGCTCGAGCTTGCGGGACGCTCAAAGTCCGAGATCGCGACCCGGGTCGCTGAGGTTCTGAAGCTCACCGGCATGGACTTTGAGCGGTTTCATGACCGCTACCCCTGGCAGCTCTCCGGCGGTCAGCGCCAGCGGGTTGGCCTGGCGAGAGGGCTGGCGAACGACCCCGGCGTCCTGCTGATGGACGAGCCGTTCGGTGCGCTCGACCCCATGACCCGATCCGAGATGCAAACCATGGTTCGCGAGCTCTTCGACCGGGTCAGGAAGACCGTACTGCTCGTGACCCACGATCTCGACGAGGCACTGTACCTCGCCCAGCGCATCATCTTTCTGGCTGAGGGTGAGATCGTCGCCGATCTCCCGGCGAAGGACGTCCTCTCCTCGGATAATGATCACGTTCGTGCCTACGTGAAGGCTGTTCACCGGGCGGTGCCGGCATGACCGGTCTGCTGCACTTCCTGAGCGCCCACGGATGGGAGATTGGCCGGCTGACCTTCGAGCATGTCTGGCTGACCGCGTTTGCGATGCTGCTCGCCGCGGGCATCGGCCTGCCCCTCGGCATCCTCCTGACCCGCCGGCCCCGGCTGGCAAAGCCTGTGATTGCGGTCGCCAACATCGTCCAGACCGTGCCCAGCCTGGCCCTGTTCGGTCTGCTGCTTCCAGTGCCATGGCTGGGGGAGAACGCCTCCCGGTTGGCCATCCTGGCCCTGACCGGCTACGCACTCCTCCCGATCCTGCGGAATACCTATGCTGGCATTCGAAGCGTCGATCCAGCCCTCATCGATGTATCCAATGCTCTTGGAATGAAGCAGATGCAGCGACTGTTCAAGTTGGAGCTTCCACTTGCGGCGAGCGTTATTCTGGCCGGGCTGCGAACTGCGACCGTTACCTGTGTCGGTGTAGCGACCATCGCGGCTGCGATCGGCGCTGGCGGCCTTGGCGAGTTGATCTTCCGCGGGGTAGCCAGTGTCGACAACGGCCTCGTACTGGCGGGGGCGATTCCCGCCGCTCTCCTCGCGCTCCTCGCCGACACCGGCCTTGGGCAGCTCGAGAAGAAGCTTTCGGTCAGGCGTGTATGACCTCTCTAAAAGCATTCGCCGGAATTCTTCTTCTTAGCCTGGCTGGATGCGCCCCACCTCGATCCTCTCGTGTCACGATTGGCGCGAAGAACTTCACCGAGCAGGTCGTCCTCGGGGAACTTCTCGCGCAAGAGATCGAGGCCGTGACCGGCGAGCGCGTCGACCGCCGGTTCTACCTCGCCGGCAGTTATATCTGCCAGCAGGCGCTGGTCAACGGCCGGATCGATGGCTATGTCGAGTACACCGGAACTGCACTGACCGCAATTTTGAAGCAGCCGCTTCCGCCAATCGGACAGCGTGAAGGCCCGGCAGTTCTAAAGACCGTTCGCGATCTCTACGAGAAGCGCTACGCTGTCAGCGTCGGCGAGCCGCTCGGGTTTGAAGACACCTTCGCCATGGTGATCCGCGGGGATGACGCCCGCCGCCTCAACCTGAAGACGATCTCCGATGGAGCGCGGCTGCAGGCCGAAGGCAAGGGCGCACCGATCTCACGACTCGGCGTCGGCTACGAGTTTGAAGAGCGTCCCGACGGCCTGAAGGGCCTGATCTCGACCTATGATCTCAAGTTTGCCGGCAATCCCCGCGTCATGGATCTGGGCCTGCTCTACCGCGTGCTCGCCGAGAAGCAGGTCGACATGGTCGCAGGGAACTCGACGGATGGCCCGATCCGCGCGCTCGGCTTCGTCGTTCTTAAGGATGATCGCCATTATTTTCCGCCTTACGAGGCGGTGCCGCTGGTTCGTGAAGACTCGCTTCGGTCACATCCGGGCATCGCAATCGCCGAGTCCCGCCTCGCCGGAAAAGTCACAGCCGACGAGGTTCGGGCGATGAACGATGCGGTCGACGGCCAGCATCGCGACGTGGGGGACGTCATACGGGAGTTCAGAAAGGGAAAGGGACTGTGATGGAGTCGAAGGTTGAACCATGGCTGCGCGGAACGCTGACGGAGGTCGATGCCGTCCGCCGGCAGGTACTGCATGCGCTGGAGCTTGCCGGCGAAGATGTCGAGCGATGGTGCGCCGGCCTCACGGACGAAGAGATGAACGCCCGGCCGTACGGTGTTGCCCCGGTGGCGTTTCACCTGCGCCATATCGCCCGTAGCCTGGATCGGCTGCTGACCTACGAGGCCGGCGGCCAACTCACCCTGAAGCAGATGGCCCGGCTGCAGAGTGAGCTTGAGCCCGGCGCGGTCGCGGTCGACGTCCTTGGCGAGGTGCGCGCAGTCCTCGCGCAGGCGGCGGAGCGAATCCTGGAGATTGCACCGGAGAGCTACGAGGAGCCGCGCGGAGTGGGCCGCGCTCTGCTGCCGAGCACCGTTGGAGGTCTCATGGTGCACTGCGCGGAGCATACGCAGCGGCACTCCGGGCAAGCGGTAACGACCGCCAAGGTGGTTATAGGGATGCGCGCGTAGCAGCCCGGTCGGTCCTCTCAAACTCGGAGGTCGTTTACGTTGGCCGCGTGTTTGCGAGTAGGAGTATGATTCGGCACGCGTCGCGGGACTGCGGTTCGCAGCGGTCAATCAGGCCGTTTCCCTCCGGTTGTTGCAGCCTGTTGGCGGCAAGACGGTTATGGAGGGGACTGCCATGCATAATCACACACGAAACCTTGTTCTGATGGCCTTGGGAGCGAGTCTCCTGGCGAGTACGGGATGCCAGCGATTCAGCAAATCGGAGACGTACTACCTGGTCTCAAACAATCTGAAACTCAACTACTGGAAGACGGCAAACGCCGGATTTGTGAAGGCGGCCGCGGATCTCGGCGTGACGGCAGAGCTGCGCGGACCGGACAGCTTCGACCCGCGTGCAGAAGAAGCCGAATTCGAGAAGGTCGTGGCGAGCAAGCCCGCCGGGATCCTGATCTCGGTGGCCGATGCGACGCTGATGACGGCAGCGATCAACGACGCAGTCGCTGCCGGAGTCCCGGTGATCACGATGGACTCGGACGCGCCGGGCAGCAACCGCCTGACGTTTGTCGGCACAAATAACCTGGAGGCCGGCCGGTTAGGTGGACAGCGGCTGCTCTTCAAGCTGAACGGGAAGGGAAATGTTGCCTTCTTCTCGATGCCCGGCCAGCCCAATCTCGATGAGCGGCTGAAGGGGTACAAGGACGCCTTCGGAGACCATTCGGATATCAAGATCGTCGAGGTCTTCAACGTCAAGGGAGATTCGGGGAGTGCCTTCGACGAGGCACAGAAGCTGGTTGCGAGAACGGGAGCCGATAAGGTTGATGCCTTCGTGAGCCTCGAGTCGTCCTCGGGCAAGGGAATTGCGGAGGTCCTGCACCGGGCCAACGCGGACGACCGCACGCTGATCGCGATGGACGTCGATGCCGATACGCTGCGACTGGTCAACATGGGGGAGATCGACTCCACGATCTCGCAACGGCCGTTCACGATGGGTTACGTCGGGTTGAAGCAGCTTGCGGCGATCCATCATGACCTGCCGCAGCACTTTGGCGCGGACTATGCCAGCGATCCCCGCTCTCCGTATCCCGCGTTCATCGACACGGGAACTGCGCTGGTCGATCGGACTAACGTGGATACTTATTTGAAGAGTAATGCGGAGGCGGAAGGGAAGTAGTTGAGCATTGGGGAGGCGGCCTTCGGCTCTGACTCCGGGAGATTTAGATTAGATCTGGCTTCTAAGTCTTCCCGGGCGGGGGCCGAAGCCGCCGATTCCAACGAAGATCCGTCCTCTGGGCTCCGCGGCGTACTCTTCGGGCGTACCGTCTCTCCAGGCGCCATTCTCAAAGACCCTGAGCGCTCCACGGATGTCCTCCGGGTCTTCGTTGTCTGCACTTGCAGCTGCAAGTGGCTCCGGCACTTTCTCGACGCTGCCATTGTTCGAAGATTGCAGCTGTTTTTTCTTCGTCTTTGGTGCC
>CAZZZQ010000151.1:4113-7807 GCA_964658405.1 uncultured Sphingomonas sp. | reverse complement strand
CAATCTCCGATCTGGGCAAGCTGAAGTTTGGCTGGGAGGTCTATAACGTAACCAATACCGTACGCTTTGACCCCGCAGCCGCCTCGCTCGGATCGCAGCTGACGGCAGGAAACCTCGGTGTCGCCAGCGTCATGCTGACGAGCCCGCGCCGGATGCAGTTCTCACTCCGTTACGATTTCTAACGCCGCTCCCTCACCACAAGCGGGGCCATTCCATGGCTCCGCTTTTTCTTTTTGAAGCGATGAATCCCGGGAGCGCACTTCTGCAGAGAGCCCGCTCCTTGCTATGGTGTGGGGATGCGTTTCTGTTTCGATCCCAGGCGAACGACGAGCCGTCTCCTCCGTACGACCCTCTGCCTGCTGGCGTTCGCCTCGACGGCGTTCCCGGCTCCGGCACAGGAGGATCCAGCCGCTGGCTCACGCAACCGTGCGGACCGGCTGGAGTGGTTTCGCGACCAGGGCTTCGGCCTCTTCGTGCATTGGAGCGTCGACAGCCAGCTTGGCGTCGTGATCAGTCACTCGCTTGTCGGCGCCTCCGACGACTACACCAACCGCTTCTTCACCCAGCTTCAAAAGACCTTCAACCCGACGCGCTTCGACGCCGATGAATGGTCCCGGCTGGCGAGTGTCGCCGGCGTTCGCTACGTGATGTTCACGACCAAGCACCACTCCGGCTTCACCATGTTCCACTCCGCGACCACGCCCTTCGGAGTCGCTAATACGCCCTTCCACCGGGACATTACCGGCGAGGTCTTCGACGCCTTCCGCGCCCGGGGAATGGCAGCCGGCGTCTACTTCTCTCCGGACGACTTCTACTGGCTCCACGAGCACGGCAAGCCAATCAGGCGCCTCGTCCCCGAGGTCCAGCCGAGCAACAACCCGGGACTGCTGGCCTACGACAAAGCCCAGGTGACGGAGCTCCTGACCCACTACGGACCAGTCGACCTGATCTACTTCGACGGCGAGGCAAAAGACCTGCGCGAGCTCGCCTGGAAGCTCCAGCCAAACGTCGTGGTCACGCGCGGTGCGCTTGAAACACCAGAGCTCTCCGTCCCCAGCAGCAGCCTGCCCGGCCCGTGGGAGGCAAGCATCACCATGGGGACCGCATGGCAGTACCAGCCCGATAACGAGAGCTACAAGTCCGGCAGCGACCTCATACGACTCCTCTTCCAGACCCGCGCCAAGGGTGGAAATTTGCTCCTGAACGTCGGACCCAGGCCAAATGGCGAACTCGCCATCGAGCAGGAGAACCGCCTCCGCGAGATCGGTCTCTGGATGTTCGTCAACAACGAAGCCATCTACAGCGTTCGGCCATGGATCATCCCCAACGAGGGCGACACCTGGTTCACGCAGAAGAAGAACAACGGTCCGCTCTACGCGATCCTCGACGCGCAGCAGGTCTGGGAGCGGGGGACCTGGCAGGAGTTCACACTGCACTCCGTCCGCGCCTCGGCGACGACCGAGGTCAGCGTCCTCGGCCAGGACGACAAGACCGTCGAGTACAAGCCCGCCCTCACTCCAAAAAGCACATGGACGCAGCAGAAAGACGGCCTGCACATCCGCGTCATGCGCGCGCAGCGACTACAGGACAACAGCCGTTGGCCGAACGCCATCGTCGTCAAGCTCACGAACGTCGCCCCGGCGCTCCTGCCCCCGCGTGTCCGCACCGATGCCTCCCCACTCGCCGCGAACGGCGCCCTCACCCTCAAGGGAACCCTCACAGAGATGGGCGACTCCTCCTCGCTGCAGGTGGGCTTCGAGTACCGGCCGATCACCGGCGAGGATACCCACGCCCGCTCCTCCGCCTGGATCCCGACCGAGACCCGGACCCTCACCAGCCCTGGACCATTTCAGGTGGATCTCGGCCCTCTGCCGGCCGGAAGCTACGAGTTCCATGCTGTCGTGAAGCACCCTCTTCTGAACCTCTACGGCGGCGACAGGGTCATCCGCTGAGGATCGTCAGGAGCCGCATCTAGGTCATACGTCCTAGCGAAGTCTCCTTCCGCCATAGTTGAATAGAGACTCTGCGCCATCACGCATGCGATAGTCAGAGACCCGGGGTAGCGCATGCGTCTGGCGGCAGGAGGAGGATCGATGTTTTTCGGACGCTTTGCACGAGTCAGGTTCTTCCTGGCCTTCTGGCTCTTTGTCCTGAGCGGCGTCGCCTTCCTCGACCGCACCAATATCTCCATCGCCGGCCTGCAGATCAGCACGGAGTACGGCCTCGGAAATCAGCGGCTTGGCTGGATCTTCAGCGCCTTCCTGATCGGCTACGCAGGCTTCCAGCTTCCCGCAGGCTGGCTCGCCGCCCGCTACGGCCCACGTCGCGTCCTCACCCTTGGCGTCGTCTGGTGGGGAGTCGCGACGGCCCTTACCGCTCTCCTTCCCTCCGGCATCGCGCACGCGGTGGCACTCCTGATGGCCATTCGCTTCGCCCTCGGAGCGGGTGAGGCGGTCATCTATCCCGCCGCAAATCAGTTCGTCGCCCGCTGGGTTCCGGTCGAGGAGCGCGGCTTCGTCAACGGCCTCATCTTCGCCGGAGTAGGCGCCGGCAGCGGTCTTACCCCGCCGCTCCTCACCTGGCTGATCACGCACCACGGCTGGCGCGCCGCCTTCTGGTTCAGCGCAATCGTCGGATTGATCGCCGGATTCGTCTGGTGGAAGAACGCCCGCGACACCCCGGAGGAGCACTTCGACGTCGGCCCGCTGGAGCTGAGCGAGATCCGCGCAGGCCTCGTCACGCCGCTCCACCTCGGACGCCAGCGCGAGTCAGAGCCGACCGCCATCTCCTGGCGAGCGATCTTCCGCCGCAAGGACCTGCCCGCGCTCATGGCAGGTTACTTCAGCTTCGGCTACATCGCCTGGATCTACTTCAGCTGGTTCTTCCTCTACATGGCGCAGGTTCGCGGCTTCGACCTCAAGTCCAGCGCCCGATACTCCATGCTGCCGTTTCTTTCCATGACCGTCTGCTGCCTCGCCGGGGGAGCCCTGAGTGATCGGCTCACCCGCATCTATGGCCTGCGTGTCGGCCGGTGCGGCCTGGCTTCGGTCTCGCTCCTGTTTACGGCGATCTTTCTCGTCCTCGGCTCCAAAGTCCACAGCCCGCAGCTCGCCGGGGTCATCCTCGCAGGAGGAGCCGGTGCACTCTACCTCTCGCAGAGCTCCTTCTGGTCAGTGTCGGTCGATATCGCCGGCCGCAGCTCCGGCGTCTTCTCGAGCATGGTCAACATGGGCGGCCAGATCGGCGGAGCTGTCACCGCCTCGCTGACCCCTTGGATCGCGCAGCGCTTCGGCTGGACGACCTCGTTCGGTCTCTCCGCGGCGCTTGCAGTCGTCGGTGCGATCTGCTGGATGACGGTGCATCCGGAGCGCCCGCTCGACGACTAAAGCGCGGCGAATCAACGGGATTTGTTGCACCGCAGCTCAATGTATGTTCGCCTTGAGGTCTGGACTCTTTGACCACGCGACGCTCTATCGCCGGACTGCACCCTCGACCTCTCCTGCGCACGCGAGGGGGAGCAACGCTGCTGCGCCACGCACTCGTCTCGGCCGCCCTCCTGCTCAGCACCTCTCTCGCCTGCTCAACCCAGCTACATGCGCTCCCGGAGGAGCTGCTCAAGCTCTCCGAGTATCAGAAGCAGGACTGGCAGGTCGAAGACGGTCTCCCCGATAACAACATCCGCATGATCGAGCAG
>CAZZZQ010000151.1:0-4103 GCA_964658405.1 uncultured Sphingomonas sp. | reverse complement strand
CTGCTTCTGCTCGCGACCTCCTCCGGCCTGGCCACCTTCGACGGCCAGCGCTTCCACGGTCTCCCCATCGAGCTCGACGGCCTGGTCGATAACGAGGCCGTCAACGCCGTGCTGCCCGGCGTGGCCGGCGATCTTTGGATCGGAACCGACGGCAGGGGCGTGCTGCACCAGACCGCCTCCGGAACGACTGCGATCAGCGAGGCCGCCGGCTTTCATAACGAGCGTGTTCGGATGATGTATCGGGACGCCGCCGGTGCGCTCTGGATCGCGACGCAGAACGGCATCGAGCGCCTTGTACAGGATCATCTCGAGGTAGTCGCCGGAGCCGGCATGATCTCCGGCGACATCACCACCCCGTTCGCGGAGGATGGCGCGGGTGGCATGTTCTTCGTGACCTCCTCCGGCCTGTTCCACTGGCAGAATGGCGTCGCCCGGCCCTACAATCTCAATCTCTCTTCCACGGATAAGGCAGTCGCGGTCTATCGCGATCCCGCACACCGCATCTGGGTCGGCACGATGGCACATCTCGTCGAGCTCGTCCCGCGCAGGTGCGCTCCCTGTGATCCCACCCTTCCGCTGTACGACCCCGTTGTCCGGGCGACCCTCACAAGCCCCGTCACCGTGCTGCTCGGCGACAGGGGCGGGATCCTCTGGATTGGAACCCGGCGCGAAGGCCTCTGGCGGCTGGCCCCGGACGGCCTCTCCCGCTGGAGCACGGCGAACGGTCTCCCGGACAACTCGATCCGCACACTCTTCCTCGACGACGAGCAGAATCTCTGGATCGGCATGCTCTCCGGAGGTCTCAGCCGCTGGCACAAGGGTGTCCTCGCCCCGTACGGTGAGCCGGAAGGTTTTCCCGCGACCTACGCCGCCAATGTCCTTGCCGACAGCCACGGCGATCTCTGGCTTGGTACGTGGGGCAAGGGACTCTTCCGTCTCCACAACGGCAAACTCACCCCGACCAGCCCGCCTTCCATGCCGTTGCCAACACCGATCCGTGCCCTCGCGGAGGATCGCAAAGGCCAGCTCTGGGTCGGCACATGGTTCGATGGAATCTACCGCTACAACGGCAGCAGCTTCCAGCACTTCCTGCTCGGCAACGAGTCGCCCGGCAACGCCGTCAGCTCCATCCTCGCCGATCAACACGGCGGCCTCTGGGTGGGAACGTATACCGGCCTGTTCTACTTTCCTGGCGGCGAACCAGACCTGCATCATCACACGGAGCTGATCCAGTCCCAGCTGATCACCTGCATGATCGAGGATCGTGACGGCTCCATTCTCGTCGGCACAAGCACCGGCCTCTACCGCGTGCGGAACGGTGCCGCGACCGAGGTCCACGGCCTCTCGCGGCCATACATCCTTTCGCTCATTCTCGATAGCCAGGGCTATGTCTGGGCCGGGACCAAGGCAGGCGGCCTGGCGCTGGTCCAGCAGGATCGCATCACAGCCCTGCCCACCCGCGCCACGCTGCCGATCGTCCAGGTCAACAGCGCCATCGAGGATAAGGACGGTCATCTCTGGCTCGCGACCTACCGCGGCATCGTCCGGCTCTCCGTCGCAGACCTCCATGCGTTGGCCGATCATCGCGAGTCGCAGCTCTCCGCTGTCATCCTCGGCAAGGCCGATGGCATGCGCTCGAGCGAGTGTGGCGGCCCATCTCGACCCGGCGCGGCGCGGCTGCCCGATGGCACACTCTGGTTCGCCACGACCAAGGGCTTCGTCCACACGACGGACATGGCGGAGAAGCTCGGCGACGTCCAGCCCGTCGCCTCCATCACCGGCTGGACCATGTCGAATGATCCTGATGCGGAGACGATTCCCAACACCCCCGGATCGCGGATCGACCTCAAAGCAGGCCAGGACGAGGTCCTCTTCCTCTTCAACGCCAAACTGCTCTCGAACCCCGCACACGTCGAGTACCGCTACCGGCTGGAGGGCTACGACGCAGACTGGACGACCACCCGGGCGCACTTCGCACGCTACCGCCGTCTCCCCTCCGGAACCTATCGGTTCCAGGTCCAGGCACATGCCAGCGGCGAGGACTGGAGCTCGCCAGTCGCCTCGATCGACCTCAAGCAGCACCCCTACCTCTACCAGACGTGGTACTTCTACCTCGCCCTATGCCTCGTCGCCCTCTTCGCTGTGATCCAGTTTCTTCGTCGCCGCGTGCAGCAGATGCGTGGCCGCATCGGGGTCGTCGTCGAGGAGCGAAGCCGCATCGCTCGCGAGTGCCACGACACCCTGATGGCCGGCTTCGCAGCGATCTCATGGCAGCTTGAAGCGACCGCCAAGCTCTTCCGCGACACCGAGACCAGCGACACCGCCGCGGCAAAGTCCTGCGAACTCGCCCGCAGCATGGTCTCCCACTGCCAGGCCGAAGCCCGCCGAATCATCTGGGATCTTCGCGAGACCGAAGAGGTGACCGACACCCTCTCCGAGGCCCTCGGGCGCGCCCTCGCCACCAACCCCCTGCAGCAGAGCATCGAGACCACCTTCGAGGTCCAAGGTGACGAGCCCCCACTCGCACCCGGCTGCGTCCACCACCTCGTCTGCATCGGCCAGGAGGCCGTCTCAAACGCCATGCGCCACGCCGAGCCGTCACGCATCCTCGTGCTGCTGAAGTACGAGGCTGACGCGCTCAGCCTCTCCGTCCACGACAATGGCCGCGGCTTCCAGGGCTCGCTCTCCGGCGCCGCCAAACACGGCCACTTCGGCATTCCCGTCATGGAAGAGCGAGCTCGTAAGCTGGGCGGAACCCTTCGCCTCCAGACCTCGGCAGAGGTAGGCACCGAGGTCACGGTCAAGGTCTCCTTCAGTGCCATGCGCCAGCCCATGCATCAACAGCATCACGTCATCCGGTGGATAGGTCTATGAAGCAGATTCGCGTACTCCTGATCGAAGATCACTTCCTCGCCCGCATGGCGCTGCACTCCGTGCTCTCCGGCCACGCGCAGATCCAGATCGTCGGCGAGGCCGGCGACGGCGAGACCGGCATCACGCTCTTCCGCACCCTCCGGCCCGACGTCGTCGTTCTCGATCTCCGTCTGCCACGCATCAGCGGCTTCGACGTCATCGTCCAGCTTCGCAAGGAGTTCCCGACCGCGCGCATCGTCATTCTCTCGAACTACCAGGGCAGCGAAGACATCTACCGCGCCGTGCGCAGCGGTGCCATGGCCTACCTCACCAAGGACGCCAGCGGCGAAGAGCTCCTCAGCGCCATTCAAAGCGTCGACCGCGGCCTGCGCTATCTCCCGAACATGGCCCTGAACCGCCTCGCCGAGCGCACGCCATCGGTCGAGCTCACCCCGCGCGAAGCAGAGGTCCTGCTCTGCATCACGCAGGGCCGAAGCAATCGCGAGATCGCCGAACAGCTCCACATCGCCGAGAAGACCGTTCGCATCCACGTCAGCTCGGTGCTCGACAAGATGGGCGCACGCGACCGCACCCAGGCGACCATCTACGCGATCCAGCGCGGCCTCGTCCACCTCGACTAAAGCTCCGGCCCTCTCACCTTGTTTGTCCCGAAAGACCTCTGCCCAGCCAAAACACCCGTTCTCTAGGCCATTTGCCCTAGATCGAACACGGTCAACCGGCCCATGACAGATTGTTCAACTTGTCATCAACTTGTTGCACACAAGAAACAATCCTCGCAGCGTCGCAGACCTTACCAGTTCAGAAGACCGCCGATGCTCCGAGTCATCCTTTTGCTGAACCTTGCACGTCAGGATTTTCAGGAGCCCTTTGTGAAGAATGCAATCGTCTGTATCGTCCTGCTGCTGAGCTCCTTGCTTGCCAAGGCGCAGGTAGCCAACAACACCGCACTTGTCGGAACCGTCACCGACAGCGCCGGAGCCGTCATCGCCGGTGCACACGTCAAGGGCGTCAATCGCGACACGAAGGTGGTTTACTCCGGCGACAGCAACGACCAGGGCTACTACTCCATCCCCTACATCGAGCCCGGCACCTACGACATCTCCGTCGAGCATGAAGGCTTCTCAAAGGTCCTCACCTCCGGCGTCATCGTTCAGTTGAACCTCGCCGTCCGCACCGACGCAGCCCTTAGCGTTGGCTCGACTACCAGCGAGGTCACCATCACAGCCTCG
>CAZZZQ010000150.1:0-7813 GCA_964658405.1 uncultured Sphingomonas sp. | reverse complement strand
GGGACGACGCATACTGCGAAGCTCGAGGCCAGCCCCGCGCTGCGGGAACGACTCGACGCACTCGCCGTCATGGCGCACGTCACGATCAACGAGCCTGAGGATTCCGGGGCAGGGGTGGTGCGCGGTCTGCTCCGCTCCATGCAGCGCGGCGATCTTCGCGAGGCAGTTTTCAAGAGCCTGCCGCGGCTTCCGGGCGCATCGGTTGAGATCGCAAGCCTGCTCTACAACGCGAAGGTGCGGAAGCGTCGCGCGGTCTCGGCTGCCGCTACGGTCCGCCTTAATATTGACAGCGAACAACGTGCACGGCCGGAGAACCGCATCCGCCTCGACTACGCTGACCTCGACGCAATGGGGATGCCGCGAACGATCGTCGACTGGCGTGTCTCGGACGACGAGATCCACTCCATCCGGAGCTATGCAGCCCTGCTGCGCGAAGAGCTTCCCGGCTTCGGGACAGGCCCCATTGGCTGGCAGGCTGAGCTTGAGGATGCGAGCTCCACCGCGCCGCTCCCAAACGTGACCGACACCTATCACCCCATGGGCGGAGTCATCATGGGAGTGGATCCCGCGCGCAGCGTCGTCGATCCTGAGCTGCGCATACACGGCATTCCAAACCTATCGATCGCAAGCTGTGCTGCGTATCCTTCGGGCGGGAGCTCAAACCCGACCTTCACCCTGATGGCACTGTCGCTCCGCCTTGCGGAACGGCTGGCCGCTTCAGCGAAAGCCTGAAAGCGATAAAGATCTTTTATAGGTGCGTACTCTAGTTACATAAAGGCGCTTCACAGGATCGGAGCCTGCCTGAGGCTTAGAGCTTGTTAGAAAAGTCTGAGCGGAGTCGAAGGACGGCGTGATTCATCCCACCCTTGCGGACGGCGCGCAAGAATTGGCACACGGCTTTTGAGGCTGCCGGTCAGCGAGCGGCCAGGAAGTGTTCTCGCAGAATCTCTACCTCGCCGTCGGTGAAGCGGCTCTCCAGAACGGCCTTTACGTTCGTCAGCAGATTCTCAGTCTTCATCATTGCGGGAACGACGACATCGATTCCCGTACCTCGCAGGATCGTGTTGAAGACGACATCGGCGAGCAGCAGATTGCTCCCGTCCTCCAGCTTCGAGCGCAGTTCCTGCGGAAGCTCGGGTGACTGCGAGAGCTCCGCGATCATCTGCTTGCTCTCCGCGACGCGCATCACGCCGCCGAAGGGATGGTTCGCCGCAAAAAGGTACTCCCCGGCGACCCGCTGGGTGTGGCTGGTCACGGCCAGATCGAAGACGTTTGCCGGAAACTGCATCGCTCCGAAGACAGGCATCTTCCGCTCGATCGCCTCGCCGATCACCTCCGGCTCGGCCGAGATGCCGGCGATCCGCACCTTGCCCTCGATCACAACCTTTCCGAGTTCTGCCATGAGGTCCTCCTGCTCCATCACGCTCGCCGGCGCGGAGTGGAGAAAGAGAACGTCGACATAGTCGGTCCGCAGGCTGCGCAGGCTTGCCTCCAGGCTGGTCCGAAGGACGGGCACGGTGAACTGATTCGGCGTCATCTGCGTCCCGGCACCCTTCCGCACCAGTGCGCGGGCGCCTGGCGCGATCTTCAGCAGGCCGCGGACGATCGGCTTTGCAAACTGCTTCCAGCCCTGCTGTCGCTCCGGCCAGATGCCAAACTTGGTAAAGATGACGGCCTTATCGCGGCGTCCGGCAAGGAACTCGCCCAGCAGCACTTCGGCCTCGCCGTAGCCGTAGGAGCGCGCCGTATCGAAGAGATTGATCCCCGCATCCCACGCCGCATGCATCGCGCGCAGCGAGTCGCCGCGGCCGACTCGGCCCAGTACTGCTCCACATCCGAATCCAAGCACCGACGTCCGCACTCCGCCCCGTTCGAGGTATCGCATCTGTCTACTCTAAGACACCGCCGCCCGGGCGTTACAACACCGTTCCTCCGGCAGGGAATCAACCTCATCATTCCTTCGTTGGCCGGTGAGCTATTAGCCTGAAAATCAGCATGCTCCCCACACGCACCCTGCCCGGCGGCCGAACCAGACGTCAGGCTCTGCCCACCGGACCGAATGGCCTTCCGCTCTGCCGCTGGTGTGAGCTTGAGATCCTTGCGAAGCGCCGCCGGACCTTCTGCTCCGACTATTGCGTGCACCAATGGCGGCTCCGGACGGATCCTGGCTATCTTCGCGACCAGGTCTTCGCGCGTGACCAGGGGGTCTGCGCCCTCTGCCAGGCCGACACCCTCGCCATCTATAAAGCGCTGAAGCGCAGCCGCGGAAACGCTCGTGTGGCGGGCCTCTCGCTCTACGGCATGAAGACCATCACCAGCCGCCGCTCGCTCTGGGACGCCGACCACATTATCCCGGTCGCTGAAGGGGGTGGGCAGTGTGACCTTGTAAACCTTCGTACTCTATGCCTGCCGTGTCATCGGGAGTCTACGGCGGAACTCCGAGTAAGACTCAGGGAGCGCACTCGCGCAGAAGTTCTGCCAACCGTTGCCTAGGCGGGATCAATTTTGACCATTTGAGTCTCATTCCGCCAAAAAAAAGTACGAGACGTTCTTTTTTAACTATAAAATCACGTTATCAATCCTGAGCAGTGACTTGAACGTGCGTTGACCCTGAATCGGGTGCACTCTTTCTGATCGCTTCAAACTTTGTGCTGCTCTATATCACGACCGACCTTGGGAGAACTCATCCCGCAAAAAAGGCGTTACCGGAACGGTTTCAGCATCTCGATAACCGCTTTTCATTCGTTTCAACTCTCTCGGAGGTTCTGTTTTATGCGTATCAGACCAATCGTCACCCTCTGCAGCGCGCTTGTCCTTTCGACCGGACTCGCCTACGCCCAGACCATTACCGGCTCCGTCACCGGGGTCGTCACCGATCCAACCGGTGCCGTCATCGCGGGCGCGAAGGTCACCGCGACCAACACGGGAACCAACGTCGCCACCAGCGCAACGACCAACTCGGCCGGCCTCTACGACATTCGTTTCCTCCAGATCGGTCAATACAAGATCACAATCGAGAATGCTGGCTTCAAGAGCCTCGCGACCCAGCCTTTCATGCTTGAGGTTAACCAGGTAGCCAAGATCGACGGCAAGCTGACTACCGGCGAAGCCTCTCAGACAGTAAGCGTCGTCAACGAGCTACAGCCGCTGCTTGACACGGATAACTCCACACTGGCGACGACCTTCACGACCGAGACGCTGCAAAACATGCCGCTCAACGGTCGCAACTTCTCCTCCGTCACCATGTTCATCCCCGGTGCAGTTGCCACCGAGCCCACCAGCATGTCCGGACAGAACGCCATCGAGCGCAGCACCAACCAGGGCGGCCAGGTCTCCATCAACGGAAATCGCAACCAGACCAACAACTATGTTCTCGACGGTATCGAAATCAACGAGACCATCAACAACGTCATCGGCTACAACCCCAGCCCTGACGCAATCGGCAACCTCACCGTCATCACCTCCAACGCGGGCGCTGAGTACGGAAACGTCAACGGCGGCGACGTTATCTCGGTTCTTAAGACCGGTACGAACGGATTCCACGGATCAGCCTTTGCGTTCCTGGAGAACAGCAACCTCGACGCGAACACCTGGTCGAACAAGTTCAACGGTGCGGCGCGTCAGCCTTACACGCAGACGATCTTCGGTGGAACCCTCGGCGGTCCCATCAAGAAGGACAAGCTGTTCTTCTTCGTCGACTATGAAGCGGCTCGCTGGCACGAAGGCGGCACGCAGACAGCAAGCGTGATCCCTGCCGCGTTTCGCGCGGGTGACTTCTCTGCTCTTAAGACCCAGCTCACCCACTACGTCAACGGTGTGCCGGTCAACTATGTGAACAATCAGGTACCTATCACGAACCCTGTGGCTAAGTACCTCTTCGCTCACCCTGAGCTTTACCCGCTTCCGAATAAGACCGGTACCGATTCTTATGGTTTCCAGAACAACTACATTGGAAACTTCAAGAAGTATCAGCGGAATGACCAGGGCGACGTCAAGATCGATTACACCCTCGGCAAGCATGACTCGCTGATGGCTCGTTACTCGCAGGGCTACGGCCAGGATGCACAGACTCAGGCCCCACTACAGATCACCTTTCCCACCGCCAATAACTACCCGTTCAAGGGCTTTGCCTTCAACGAGGTACACACCTTCTCTTCGAGCATTGTGAATGAGTTCCGCGCCGGTTGGTCTCGCGTGCGTTGGACCCAGGGCGTTCCGCAGGACTTTACCGGTGCGTTCGGACTCGCAGGCGACTCTCTGCTCGGCATCAACGCAGCGCAGCCCTACCCGGGCTTCGCCTACCAAGACTTTTCGAACGGTCAGGGTGCTCTCAGCCAGACCTTCTTTACCGGTCTGGGAACGACGGGCGGCGGAAGCAGCCTGATCGACAACACGTTCGATTACTCGGATAACCTGACGATTCAGCTTGGCCGCCACGTCATCAAGACCGGCGTTCAGATCCTGCGTTACCAGCAGAACAACTTCTATCCTGGCAATGACGGTGTCATGGGTCGTGAGCAGTACGCCGGTGCCTTTACCGGTTCTACGATCTCAGACTTCGTAGCGGACAACGTCTACTACGCAGGTATTGCTGGAAACGTAGGCCGTTCCGGTCAGCGCCAGTACCGCGATGCAGCCTTCCTCCAGGACGACTGGAAGATCCTTCCGAACCTGACCCTCAACCTTGGTATGCGCTACGAGTACGATCAGCCGATCTACGAAGCGCATAACAAGCAAGGTAATGTCGACCTCGCAACGGGCCTGTACTACACGGCTGGTTCCGCCGGTGCTGCTGCAGCCTTCGGCGACGCGAACGCGCTATATCACCCCGTCTACACCAACTTCATGCCCCGCATCGGATTCTCCTACCAGGCTCAGCCGCGGTTGGTCTTCCGCGGTGGATACGGCATTACCAACGACCTCGAAGGAACGGGTGCGAACCTTCGCCTGAACTTCAACCCCCCCTTCCAGCCCTCCTTCACCTACCAGGCGATTGCTCCTTCGACCGGTTCGAACGGAACTGCGGTTACCGCAGAGAGCGCACTGTCCTCCAGCTCCTCCGCAACCAGCAATACCTACCGCGCATGGGATAAGAACCTGAAGCCCTCCTTTATTCAGGAGTTCACCCTCAACACCGAGTACCAGATCGACAACAAGACGTCGGCTGTCATCGGATACGTCGGTCAGACCGGTCAGCATCTCATCGATGCACGTGCCGGCAACCAGCTGACGGCACGGGGAGCGGTTGCACCCTACTTCGCACTCGTCGGGCAATCCGGTAACGTTGTTGTCACCGAGAGCGAAGCGATGATGAACTACAACGCTCTCCAAATGCAGGTTCGTCATCGTCAGAGCGCAGGTCTTGAGTACACCGTCAACTACACCCTTGCCAAGGCAATGACCAATAACCCCGGCTTCTTCGGAACCGCCAGCATCTCGGGTGCAAGCGCCTACTGGCAGAATGGCTACAACGGCCATGCTGACTACGGCCCGAGCGGCTTTGATACCCGTCACAACCTGTCGGCAACTGCTGTCTACGAGCTGCCCTTTGGTCGCGGCAAGCGCTTCGGCGGGAATACGAACTACCTGCTTGATGAAGCGATCGGCGGTTGGAAAATCACTGGCTCGGCAATCGCGTACTCCGGATTTCCGGTCACCATCACTGGTCCGAATTCCACGGCGCTCAACAATAAGACCGCTCGTGCAAATCATTACCAGCACCTGACGATCAAGAACCGCACTCTCAACAATTGGTTCGGAACGGATTCATCAGTTGTCGGCAACAACGCCACCACTGGCTGCTTCACTGCATCAACTGCCCAGGCCAATGGTTGCGCCTACGGTCCTACCTCTGGCGACAACTTCGGTACTGCAGCAGTCGGCACAGAGCGTGCCCCTGGCTTCGAGCAGATCGATATGTCGGCTGGGAAGGCCTTCCGGATCTACCACGAGAACAAGCTTGAGTTCCGTGCAGATGGCTTCAACATCTTCAACATTGCCAGCTACAAGAACCCGGACAACGGTATCACCGATAGCAACTTCGGCCAGATCTCGGATGTTCGTTCCATCCAGCGGCAGATCCAGTTCTCCTTGCACTACGCGTTCTAACTGAATACCTGCCCGACCCCTTGCCCCCGGTCTTCGCAATCCATCGCGACGGCCGGGGGTTTTTTCTTGCCCGGGGCCGCAGTCCGAAGTCACAAATTCCCCGCAATCGTTGAGCCTCCCGGGTTTCCCACTTTTCCACGGTTGCCGACCGTCGCGGAGAGGCCTACCCTCAAATCAGGCCAGCAGAGCGAACGCCTGGTCACCCTGAACAATCTTCGCCACGCAGCCTGTTCCGGAAATTCCGTTCCGGAACGGTGAAATCGCAGCATCTGCACTGGCAACACTACAGGTAGTGCTTTATACTTGACATACCCCATAGAGGGGGTTATTTTCACCCTTGCGAGACTCGAACGCAGAGTCCATCACGATAGCTTGGGTTACCTCAGTCATACTTGCGCGACTCCTTCCGGCGTTACCGACCGGCAGGCCCCCGAAGCACTTTGACATCGCCACCGACATTCACCCTGACCGCCCCGGCGGTGGGTACGCACGTCCAGTTTTTATCAAATTTGAAGGAGATCTACCGAATGGCCCCGATCGATAACGCTACCCTCCCGAACGTTGCAGCATCAGCCAAGTCCTCTGCAAAGAAGGGTGCGAAGTCGCCCGGCCTCGCCTTCACGCGTCACTTCTCCAAGCCCGGCGTCTCGCCCTACGACGAGATCACATGGGAGAAGCGCGACGCTGTCATCCAGGACTGGAAGGGAAACCTCATCTTCGAGCAGAAGGGCGTAGAGGTTCCCGCCGACTGGTCGATGACTGCGACCAATATCGTCGCCTCGAAGTACCTCCACGGCCTCAACGGGACTGCCGAGCGCGAGTCCGGTGTCCGCGCCCTGATCACGCGCGTGGCTGAGTCGATCCGCGACTGGGGCATCCGCGACGGCTACTTCGCCTCGGTTGAGGCCGGTGAGATCTTCTACGCAGAGCTCTGCCACCTCCTGCTCAACCAGAAGGTGGCCTTCAACTCGCCGGTCTGGTTCAACGTCGGCTGCGACCGCCTGGAGCCAAACTCCGATGCGCAGAACTGGCACTGGAACCCGCACACCTGCGCGATCGAGTTCTCCGTCACCGGCTACTCCAAGCCCCAGTGCTCCGCCTGCTTCATCAACTCTGTGCAGGACTCGCTCGACTCCATCCTGACCCTCGCCAAGACCGAGGGCATGCTCTTCAAGTGGGGCTCGGGAGCAGGCAGCAACCTCTCCAGCATCCGCGGCTCCATGGAAACCCTCTCGGGCGGTGGCACGGCTTCGGGCCCGCTCAGCTTCATGCGCGGCTTTGACGCCTTCGCTGGCGTCATCAAGTCCGGCGGCAAGACCCGCCGCGCCGCCAAGATGGTCGTGCTCAACATCGAGCACCCCGACATCGAAGACTTCATCGAGTGCAAGGTGAAGGAGGAGGAGAAGGCGTGGCACCTGGTGCAGGCTGGCTACGACGGCTCCGGCCCCGACTCCGAGGCGTACAGCTCCATCTTCTTCCAGAACGCCAACAACTCCGTCCGCGTCACCGACGAGTTCATGCAGGCGGTCGATAAGGACGGCACCTTCACCACGAAGACCGTCAAGGATCGCACCCCGGTCAAGGAGTACAAGGCGCGCGAGCTGATGAACAAGCTCGCCAAGGCCACTTGGCAGTGCGGCGACCCGGGCATGCAGTACGACACCACCATCAACAAGTGGCACACCTCGAAGAACACCGCCCGCAT
>CAZZZQ010000149.1:0-7839 GCA_964658405.1 uncultured Sphingomonas sp. | reverse complement strand
AATGCCCTCCAGCTTCAGCGATTTATAGAGCGCTTGCTGGTCGCCGTTATAGGTCGCTGCGGCTGCTGCGTTGGCCTGCTCGAAGATCCCATGCACCGCCTGCCTCACGGCACGATCGCGGACAACGATAAACCGTGATGGCTGCATCAGCCCAACCGAAGGCGCGCTATGGGCAGCGGCGAGCAGCCTACCCAGCAGCTCATCAGGCAGGGGAGTAGACGTGAAGCCGCGCCGTACATCGCGCCGCTCCGCGATCGTCCGGT
Organism: uncultured Sphingomonas sp.; assembly: GCA_964658405.1. Classification (GTDB taxonomy): domain Bacteria; phylum Acidobacteriota; class Terriglobia; order Terriglobales; family Acidobacteriaceae; genus Edaphobacter. The sequence continues at coordinate 7,576 of CAZZZQ010000149.1, read as the reverse complement.
AGACGGCGTCTCGTTCCTCCACGCTGAATGATTGGGTCTCCGTCATCGGCTGCCTACCAGGCGCGCGACCACTTCGGTCCCGCCTTCGTCTCGGGCCGCAGACGAGCGTCGATGCCGGCGTTGAACTCGATGAGACGGCCGAAGAGCCAGATCAGATCGGAGAGCCGATTCAGGTATGGAATGACGTCCGGCTGCACAATGCCACCGTTCTCCACGAAGCGGACAGAGCAGCGCTCGGCACGGCGGCAGACCGTTCGCGCAATCTCATAGGCAGCCGACTCTGTGTGTGCCCCGGGCAATGACCAGTCCGATAGAATGCCCTCGGTGGACTCGATCTGATGGACCAGCGTGGTCAGCCATGCAACATCTTCGGGCGTGATGACGGGCGGCTTCTTCGCACTCTCCGGCGGCGTTGCAAGCGCGGAGCCGACGCGGAACAGGGTGCGTTGAATCTCCTCCGTCCAGCCGGCAATCTCCTTGTTCTGGCAGATGCTGCGCGCGAAGCCGAGGACAGTGTTGAGCTCATCGATGGAGCCGTAGGATTCGACGCGAAGGTCGGCCTTCGAGATGCGGATACCACCGGCCAGACCGGTCGTGCCGCCGTCGCCGCGTGTTGTTGAAATGCTCATAATGCTTCTCCTTGTACAACAGGTGCAAAGGTCTCTTCTATGGTGACACGCACCGTCTTGGTCAGCGCGGGGCGGTCATAGTGAAGGGTGAGTGCGTCGTCCAGAAAATCGGTGACGCGTGGTGGTGATGCTGAGAATAAAATCTCTTCCGAAAAAAACCATGGCTGTGTGGCACCAAGCTCCGCGATGGTTCTGGCGAAGACGATCACTGCGGGAACCATGAAGATACTGGCTCTCAGCAATGCGTAAGCGCGATGGTAGCCGTCACGCAGAAACCAGCGATCACGATAGGCGGCGACCTCAAAGAAGGGACTTCCGCCGTGCAGTTGAAAGGATGCTGTGGGGCTTTCGGAATGTCGAAGGTGCAGATTCGGATCACGCGTAACGAAGCTGTGCGTAAGGCCAACAACGGATTCACGCATGTAGGAGACCGGCCTGGGCGGACCAAAGTTGAGCTTGATGAGCGAGTCAGTATCTTCTTGCTTCATCGTTATACTCGGCAACAGATCCGTGAGCGAGAGCCGTCGCTGGAAGGCCAGCAGCAGTCGTAGGTCGACGACCCCAAGCGACCAGTCGAGACCATCCATCTCGGCAAGAAGATCTGACCTTAAGGCATGGGCTGCAAGTAAATTTACAAGTCCATGAGCCTCATCGTCGACCGTGGCGCTGGCCGGCACGTAGGTCGGTCGCGACGCTGCAAGCTTGCACGCCTGCGCAGCTTTGGCGGGATCTATACCGGCTGCACGATACTCGTAGGGGTCAAGTCCCCACCCGGCAAGTTCGCGAACGTGTACGAGATGCTGGCTCATGCGATTGCCGCCTGCTCGCCTGACGCCGTGTATTCGAAGAAGCTGCAATACGGCTTCGTGATCGCCCAGGTCTCCTGCTCGCTGACTCCGCAGAGCTCTTTCAGGATGACGCGCATTACACCCGCGTGGGTGACGACTGCGATGCGTCGAAGGGGAAGGCTACGCAGCTCTTGTGTGATCGCGATGACTCTCGTCCGAAAACTTTCGAACGACTCTCCACCGGGTGCGCAGAGGGCGGGGAACTCTTCGACCCACCTGCGGGCGAAGACAGGATCGCGTGCTTCGATGTTGTCCCAGGAAACACCCTCCCACTCTCCGAAGGAGACCTCGCGAAGCGTGGGCGTCTGGATAGGCTTGAGGTCGAAGCGCATCGCCAATACCTCCGCTGTGCTTACAGAGCGTTGCAGATCACTCGTATAGATCGCATCGATGGAGTTATCTTTGAGTGCTTCGAGCAATTGTTCTATCTGCTCAAAGCCCCGAGCATTGACAGCCGGGTTCGAGTGGCCGCAAAAGGTTCCGGCCATGTCCGTCTCGGCATGGCGGATCACCAGGAGCTCGCACAGATCGCTCATACGATCCACGCCCCGCAAAGGTACACTGCGACCTCGGTCAGTTGGTTAGTCGCACCAAAGCAGTCACCACTTACCCCGCCGATTCTGCGCCTGTAGTAGAGCCCCGACAGAAACGTAACTATAATGGCTACAAGAATTGGGATGAGTGCATGGCGCCGCAGCGCGATTGCGACGATGGCAAAGCTGACGATCGTTCCGCCGACGAGGGTGCCGATTGAAGTAAGATTTGCCACGCGCGCCCCCTGCCCATCCAGTTCGCCGCCCTCCAGCGAGCGAGCCGCTGGAAGATAGAAGCTCAGCGGAAGGGTCGTCCAGCGGCAGAGAACATGAGCCGCGATGAGATACGAGACGACGCTCCACTGCGAGATCGAAGAGAGTAGTAAGACGCGCGCAAGCAGGCAGAGTGCGAGCGCCGTTGCGCCATAGCTGCCAATGCGACTGTCCCGTAGTATGAGCAGAACCTGCTCGCGGGTCCATCCCCCGCCGAATCCATCTGCCGCATCAGCAAGCCCGTCTTCATGCAAGCAGCCCGTAATGATGACGAGGAAGGTCACTACGATGAGCGCGGTTGCCAGCCTCGAAAGATGCGGTGCAAGCAGGGTGTGAACAAAGGCAGCAGCGCCGCCGAGGAGCAGGCCCACGATAGGAAAAAACTTGACCGCGCGTGCGAGTGAGTCTGGTTGATAAGGCGGCGCCGGAACAGGGATACGTGTGAGGAAATGGACAGACGATAGAAACTCCCCCCCGCGATCTTTCAAGTACCTGAGAGCACTCATGCGGACGCCTCGCTGACGCTGGCAGAGGCGAAGGTGGCCATCTCGTTATAGAGTGCAAGTGCAGCTTCGATGACGGGCATCGCCATCACCGCGCCGGAGCCTTCACCGAGCCGCATGCCGAGGCTCAGGACTGGCGTAAGTCCTAGGTAGTCCAGCAAGAGTCGGTGACCCGGCTCCTCGGACCGGTGTCCTGCGATCAGGTATCCCCGCACCGCTGGATCGATGGCAACCGCAAGCGCAGCGGCGGCTGTCGAGATGAAGCCATCGATCACAATGACGAGCCGCCGTTGCGCTGCGGAAAGAATCATCCCGGTCATCGCCGCGATCTCAAGGCCGCCAGCACACTGCAAAATATCCAGCGGCGAGGATGAGGTATTCAGAGAGTGCTTCGCAAGAATAGCTTTTACAACTTCAATCTTGTGGGTGTGCGCCTGTGAGGCGATGCCCGTCCCCACACCTGTGGCGAGGGCAGAATCAGCACCAGTCAGAGCGCATGTGATCACACTGGCAGAGGTGGTGTTGCCGATTCCCATCTCTCCGATCGCAACAAGCAGGATGCCGGCGTTCTCAGCATGCTCTGCCATGTCCGCGCCAATCGTGAGGGCCTGCGAAAGGTGTTCATCGGTCATCGCAGGCTCGTGAAGCATGTTCGCGGTTCCGTTACATATCTTGCGGCGATGCAGGCCCGGGGCAGCATCAAACTCGGCATCGACTCCAACGTCGATGACATTCAATTCCGCCTGATAAAGTCGCGTAAGTACGCTGACAGCAGCGCCGCCGGCAAGGAAGTTCAGCACCATCTGGTGCGTTACCTCGCGGGGATACGCGCTCACACCTTCCGCTGTGACCCCGTGATCCGCGGCGAAGATGTAGATGCCTTTTGCAATCGAGCCAGTAGGCGCGCCTTCACGAATGACAACAACTTGGGCAGCAAGATCTTCAAGCCGGCCAAGGCTTCCGAGCGGCTTGGTAAGTGTGTCCAGATGCGCGCGCGCCGTCGTTTGCCATTCCTCGCTCAGGGGAGTGATGCCGGCAGTCAGCATCTTGATTACAGCCCGGCTCATTGGCATTGTAAGACCGCCCGTTTGCTCTGAACTGCCTGCGCGGCTTCGATGAAATGTCTGGCCGCAGAAGGCATCGCGCGGAAGTGAAGATGGACATAGCTGGCGAGCGTATTGCCGATGCTGTAACCCTCCTCCTCCTGCTGCTTAGAGAGGGAGTATCGCACCAAGTAGTTCTTCTTGATCTCGGGCTGATTCGTAATCTGCGAGTAATGGAAGCTGTGGCCGCGCATCGTCGTTCCCCTTGCGCCGAGAAGGCAATCCTGTTCGAGCTCAACCTCGACATAGCCAAATCGCGACAGCTTCTTCGTCATCGCCATGTCAAGCGGAAGTACCCCGACAAAGGCGTGGCTTACGCCATCCGTCGTAGTCAGCGTCTGCGCGAGGTAGATCATTCCGCCGCACTCTGCATAGACCGGCCTGTCGGAGTCAGCGAAGGCCTTGATGCTGCGCAGCATCGACAGATTCCTGCTGAGTTGCTCTGCGTAGAGCTCCGGATATCCGCCACCGAGATAAAGTGCGTCAAGATCTGGAGGGAGCGCCGCATCGACAAGAGGACTAAAGGGAACAAGGGTCGCCCCCTCCTGCCTGAGCAGGTCCAGATTGTCTTCATAGTAAAAAGAGAACGCGCGGTCGCGAGCCACGCCGATGCGGATGTCGTTCGTGGCTCTAAGAATGGCTGTCTCTGCAAGCGGGGTATCAGCACCACATTTAAGCGCCATCATTGCGTCGAGATTAAGGTGAGCCTCAGCAAGTCCAGCCAATGCATCAATCAACTCCTCGGTTGTGAGTTCACCTTCAGCCGCCTCTTCAACTGTCTGCAGTCCAAGATGCCGCTCTGGAATTCCCATGGCATGATCTCTTGGCATCCATCCGAGCACGGGCGTCTTACACGACGCGAGCACCGCGGTCTGCAGCATCGCAAAGTGGCGCGCACTCGCGCAGCGATTGAAGATGACGCCAGCGATGGTGATCTGCGGATCGAAGAGTTCGAAGCCGAGCACAACCGCCGCAATGCTCCGCGCCGTCTTGCCAGCGTCGAGCACTAACACCACGGGCAAATTCAGTAGCTTCGCAATCTCCGCGCTGCTCCCCGTTTCGCTGTCGCCACTCTTGCCGTCGTACAGTCCCATCATGCCTTCGACGATCGCCATATCCGCATCGCGCGAGGCCTCTGCGAGCACCTGCCGATTCGCCTCGACAGGAAGCATCCAGGTGTCGAGATTGCGTGCCGGACGCCCGGAGATCCGCGTATGATGGCCGGTGTCCAGAAAGTCCGGGCCGCCCTTGAAGGCCTGCACTGTCTTGCCCCGACGGCGCATGGCCGCGAGGATGGCAAGCATGACTGTGGTCTTCCCAACGCCGCTGGCCGTGCCCCCGACGAGGAAGCCCTTCATCGCGTGCCTTCAGAAGGTATCGCGCCCTTGAGAGCGAGTGGCAGCCCTGCCACCATGTAGAGGACGGTGCCCGAGACAGTAGCGACGCGCTGGTTGATCTCGCCGACGAGATCGCGAAAGCGGCGGCCAAGCGCATACGCTGGCACCACGCCGCTACCGACCTCGTTTGAGACCAGGATGACTGAGGACCTTGCAGACCCCAGCGATACGCAAAGTGCCTTCACGCGCGCATCGATCTGAGCGGCATCTTCACCATGAGTTTCCAGAAGATTGGCAGCGAAGAGCGTAAGGCAGTCAATGAGGATGACCTCGGTATCTGGTCCGGCGCTTTCGAGAACACGCGGCAGCTCAAGCGGTTCCTCGATCGTAAGCCAATGCGCGGGCCGCTCTTCGCGATGCCGGTTGATCTTGCGGAGCATCTCTTCGTCGTCGCGAGACTCAGCGGTCGCGACAAAGGTGACGCGCTCGGCGCGCTCGGCCAGGTGCTGCGCATAGCGGCTCTTTCCGCTGCGCACACCCCCGAGGACGAGGGTCACATCTCGCGTAAGTGGATCCAGCATGGTTCGCTCCTTGCGTCCGCACGCCTGGGCGCACGGAACAGAGCGGGATTAGAACGGAGGCAGCCACCACGATCCGGAGGGAAGGACGTGGATATGCTCTTCAACTCTCCCAGCGAAGTTGAATGAAGCCTTACGGCATCTGGCCGGTCTTCTGACTTGCGCCTCACTGAACTTGAACGGCCTTCCCAGGACCAGCGGCCCCAGTGGCTTCGAACAGATTGCCAAGTCCTAAACGCTTACAGCTACGCGGTAGCGACGGATTTTCACCGTCTTCCCGAACACCAGATGTTCGATTTATATCCTGATCCAGCAAGGGGGTCAACGGCGGAGAGCCGCCCGTCGCCCAGTCGCCGCGAAATCTACGCGCCGATATAGCGAAGCAGCAGCCCCGCCAGGCTCGCCCCGATCGTCGGCCCGACGATCGGAATCCACGCGTAACTCCAGTCGGAGCCACCTTTACCGGCGATCGGCAGAAGCGCATGCGCCAGCCGTGGACCAAAATCACGGGCCGGATTGATGGCATATCCCGTGGTTGCGCCGAGCGAAAGGCCAATCGACCACACCACGCAGCCGACCAGAAACGGAGCGAGTCCGGCCGCAGCGCCATGTTCAAGGACCAGCTTCGAGCCGATCGCGCCGATAATGACGACCAACACAAAGGTCGCAATAATCTCGCTGAGCAGATTCGCTCCATAGGACCGGATCGCCGGTGAGGTGCAGAAGACGCCAAGCTTCGTCGCCTGATCCTCCGTCACCTTCCAGTGCGGCAGATAGAACAGCCAGACCACCGCCGCTCCAGCCACCTGCATCAGGAGAAAGGGCAGCACGTTCACAAAGCTGCCGGTCTTAAGCGCAATCGCAAGTGTGATTGCGGGGTTCAAAAACGCATCCGGGCTTCCAAAGAGATTTGCAACGAAGATTCCGCAGAGCACGGCAAAGCACCAGCCCGTCGTGATCGCCATCCACCCGGAGCCCTCCGCCTTTGTGCGCTTCAGGATGCACCCGGCCACCACTCCATCGCCGAGCAGCATCATGACGAAGGTCCCAGCAAACTCACCGATCATCGGACTGTGCAGCATCATGTCGTACCTCAGGCTCTGTCTATAGCTCGGTCAGTTGCTCATCTTTACGCCGATTGAAGCCCGTGCGATTACACCGGCTCCTTGTTCCAGCCCTTTGCCCGGCCAACCGCGTCCTGCCACCGCGCATATTGACGTTCAGCCTTGGCGCGATCGACACGCGGCGTAAAGATCTGGTCCGCCGGGCGCGTCTCTGCGATCTCCTCGATGCTGTTCCAGAAGCCCGTCGCCAGCCCGGCCAGGTACGCCGCGCCCTGTGCCGTCGTCTCGAGGATCGCAGGCCGTTCCACAGGGATTCCGAGCAGGTCCGCCTGGAACTGCATCAGCATATCGTTCCCCGCCGCGCCGCCATCCGCCTTCAGCTTGCTGAAGCCATACTGCGTGTCGTGCTCCATTGCGCGAAGTACGTCCGTGACCTGGAAGGCGATGCTCTCGACCGCGGCGCGAGCGATGTGGCCAATCTCCGTGCTGCGCTGCAGGCCGATAATCATGCCGCTGGCATACGGATCCCAGTGCGGCGCGCCAAGCCCCGTGAAGGCCGGCACAAGGACGACCTGGTTTGAATCATCCACTGACGAGGCAATCTTCTCAATGTCCGGAGCGTTCTCGAAAAACTGCATCTTGTCGCGCAGCCACTGCACCACCGCGCCGCCTACGAAGATGCTGCCTTCGAGCGCGTACTGCAGCGTC
>CAZZZQ010000148.1:0-7874 GCA_964658405.1 uncultured Sphingomonas sp. | reverse complement strand
AGCGCGAGCTGGCCCGAGAGCTCAACATCAGCCGGTCGAGTCTGCGGTCCGGCATCGGCTTCCTCTCTGCCATGGGCGTCCTTCAGAGTCGGCACGGGGCCGGAACCTTCGTCTCCAGCGGTCCGCCCGCGCTCGACTCCAGCTCGCTCTCCGTACTTGGTGCGCTCCACAACTTCCTTCCTTGGCAGATGTTCGAGGCCCGGCTCGTCCTCGAGGCAAACGTCGTCGCGCTGGCCGCCGAGCGCGCCAACGACGAGCACATCGCCGAGCTTGCGGAGGAGGTTGCCGAAATGTACGCCGCGCTCGACGACCCGCAGGAGTACCTGATCCACGACGTCCGCTTTCATCGGACGATCGCCCGTGCCGCCGGAAACCCGATCCTCGCAGCGCTGATGGAAACCATCACCGCCAATCTCTACGAGTCCCGCCTCGAGACCGTCCATCACTCCCGTGACCTGAAGGAGTCGGCCGAGATGCACCGCGAGATCTACCGTGCTATTCGCGCCCGAAACCCAGTCACAGCTCGCCGGACGATGGAGCAGCACCTGAATCTCGCCCGCACCGCCCAGAGCGCCGAGGCAAGCGGTGAGAATGCGCCGCCGGAGGCCCTTCCGCCCCGTACGCCGGAGAAGCAGCCCCGTCCGCGTACCCCCGCCCCTGCACAGTAGCGACCAGCACGATCAGGGCGGCGTCAGCCTGATAAACTGGGCTTTCTGATGCCTGACACTCCGAATACATTCTTTCTGACCACGCCGATCTACTACGTCAATGCGCGCCCGCACATCGGCCACGCCTACACGACCATCGTTGCCGATACGATTGCGCGCCGCCATCGACTGCTCGGCGACGACACCTTCTTTCTGACCGGGACGGACGAGCACGGGCAGAAGATCGAGCGCTCCGCCGCAGCCGCAGGCATTGAGCCGCAGCAGTTTACCGACCAGGTCTCAGTCGAGTTCCGCAGCCTTTGGGACCGTATGGGTCTGACCTACGACGACTACATCCGGACGACCGAGCCACGGCATAAGCAGGGAGCGCAGCGCCTCTTCGCCCTCCTCCACCAGCGCGGCCAGATCTACCTCAGCTCCTACACAGGCCAGTATTCGGTTGGCGAGGAGATGTTCATCGAAGGTCCGCCCGGCACCATCGGACCCGACGGCAAGCCGACCGAGACCCTGACGGAGGAGAACTTCTTCTTCAAGCTCTCCGACTACCAGCTTCCCCTGCTCGACCTGATCGAATCGGACACGCTGAGCATCCAGCCGGAGTCCCGCAAGAACGAGGTCCTCAGCTTTATCCGCGGCAACGTCAACGCCGCGACCGAGGCTGGCGAAGTCCTTGCCGTCGCCGCATCCGGAAAGGCGTACGTCCCCGGCGCCCTCCGCGACCTCTCCGTCTCGCGATCGAGCTTTACCTGGGGGATCCCTGTCCCGGAGCCTGCCGCCTCGGAGACCCAGCAGAAGCACGTCATCTACGTCTGGCTGGACGCCCTTGCCAACTACATGACCGCGCTCGGCTACGGCAGCGACGCGCCCGAAGATGTTGCCCGCTTCGAACGGTACTGGCCTGCTGATCTACACCTCGTCGGTAAGGAGATTATCCGCTTCCACTGCGTCTACTGGCCCGCGTTCCTGATGGCAGCCGGCCTGCCGCTCCCGAAGGCGGTCACCGCGCACGGCTGGCTGCTCTTCGACGACGCCAAGATGTCGAAGAGCAAGGGCAATATCGTTCGGACTGAGACCATCCTCGACGCCTTCGGGACCGAGGTCTATGCGAAGCAGTTCCCCGAGAGCACAAAGCGCGAACAGGATCTCTTCGCCTCGGATGTCCTCCGCTACTTCCTGCTCCGCGAGATCCCCTTCGGCTCGGACGGCAGCTTCAGCTTCGACGCCATGATTACCCGCTACAACGCGGACCTCGCAAACGGCTACGGCAACCTGGTCAGCCGCACGCTCAGCATGATCGAGAAGAACCTCGGCGGAGTCATCCCGGCTGATGAGTCTGACGACGAAGGCTTTGCGACACGGAGGGCAAACATCACCCGACTGGCCGCCGAGGTCGTCGTCGACACCGCGCAAAACTTTGACGACTTCGCCTTTACGCGTCTGGTCGAAGGGTGTCAGGCGCTTATCAAGGCGACCGATGGCTACTTCAGCGAAACGACGCCGTGGAAGCTGGCCAAGTCGGAGGACCCGGCGGACCGCGAGAAGCTGGCTTCAGTGCTCCTGACTGCATCGGAGTCCATCCGCATTATCACGGCACTTCTCTACCCGGTCCTGCCGAACGCAACCGCCAAGGTCTGGGCGCAGCTCGGCCTCGGAGACCTGGAAGAGGCCGCTCGCAATGGCGGCCTGAAGACTTTAGAATGGGGCGGCCTGACACCCGGCACGCAGCTCGGCCCGCTCGCCCCCATCTTTCCCCGAGCAGACAAAGGATTAGCGCAGATCATGATCGACACCGAAGCCAGCAAATCAGCACCAAAGCCGAGCCTGACCGACGAGGCCAACCCCACGAAGGCTGAGCACCACGACTCGAACGACCCTGCCGCCGGCCCGCGGACTGCGACCTTCACCGAGTCAAATCCCGGTATGTCCGTGGCCGGCTCGCACGCCGTCACGACCGAGCGCGTCCAGGTCCAGCACGGCGACTCACCCGCCTCCGCTCCGTTCGCCGCCTCGGCCGCTGCTTCGACGACCCCGGACACGCCGCAGATCGCCATCGATGACTTCGTCAAGATCGACCTGCGCGTTGCAAAGATTCTGGTCGCCGAACGCATCCCGAAGGCGGACAAGCTGCTTCGGCTGGAGGTCGATCTAGGCTACGAGCAGCGCCAGATCCTCTCTGGAATCGCCGAGTGGTACACCCCTGAGGAGCTGATCGGCCGCCGCATCGTCATCATCGCCAACCTGGCGCCCCGCAAGATGCGCGGCCTGGAGTCGCACGGCATGCTGCTCGCCGCCTCTGACGGAGACCACGGCAAGCCGGTCCTGACCACCTTTGGCGAGGAGATTGCGCTCGGCTCCCGCGTCCGCTAACAAGCTGTAACGGCGTTCAGCCCGTCTTGATCTGGACGCCAACCGCAACGACAAAGTAGCTTGCCATCGTGGTTCCGACGTTCTTCAGCCCGTGCAGCTTGTTCGAGGAGCTGAAGACGACATCGCCCGGGCCGACCGGCTCCGCCACACCCTCGTTGAGATACTCCAGGGTTCCCTGCTGGATCAGCAGAAACTCCGAGTGGCTGTGCCGGTGCGGCGGATGGGGCATCTGGCCCGGCGGCAGCGTGGACTCGTGAACCTCCACAAACTCGCCCGTCGGGAGCGTGCCGGAGACGACCTGCCGGCCAGTGCCACCGTTGGCGTTCTGCTTCACAGGAAGCTGGCTGTAGCGGAACACCACGGACTTCGACAGCTTTCCATCGGGCCCACCGGCAGGTCCGGCCTGGGCCTCGGCGAGCACGCTGCCCAGTGAGGCAAATGCCCCTAGGGCGACGCATAGATCACGGCGATTCATGTTTTTCATGCCGCCATCGTAAACGATCCGGAACGCCACTGGCAGGACCACTTGCACCCCCGCCGCAACTTGCTGCACTGTAAAGAACTCCCCCGGCACGCCCGGAATGTACCCTGTAGAGACACCATGCCTTTGACTGATTCGCACTGCCATCTGGACGACTACGAAGATCTGCCCGCCATCCTCGACCGCGCCAGGGCCGCCGGGGTCGAGACCCTGCTGGCCATCGGGATCGGCGACGGCCCGGACACCATGCACCGCGCGCTCGAGATCGCCCACTCCCACGTGGAGGGCCTCCCGGCGATCTACGCCAGCGCCGGCATCCACCCGCAGGAGGCGGCGAACGCGACGCCCGAGGCGCTCGCAAAACTGGCAGCGCTGGCGGAGGACCCCCGCTGCATCGCCATCGGGGAGATCGGGCTGGATTATTATCACGTTGCCAACCCCGACATCGCCACGCAGCAGGCAGCCTTTGTCGCGCAGCTTTCTATCGCGGCGGCCGCCCGCAAGCCGATCATCATCCACTGCCGCACCTCCGAGCTTGCTACGCCTGAGGCGAAGGAGCGTTATGGCGACGCCGACGCGTGGGAGGACCTCCTCACGCTCCTCGCTGAGCACTGGCCGACTCACGGCGCAGGTGAAAACGGCGGCATCATGCACTGCTTCTCCGGCACGCCCGATCAGGCCCAGCGATCGCTTGCCGCCAACTTCCACCTGTCGTTTGCCGGGAACCTGACCTACCCACGATCAATCGGGATTCGCGAGGCCGCGACCCTTGCCCCTGCCGACCGTATTCTGGTTGAGACGGACGCGCCGTTCCTCGCACCGGTGCCTCATCGCGGAAAGCAGAACGAGCCTGCGCTGATCGTTCACACGGCCGATGCGCTTGCGGCGCTTCGCGGCATCTCACCCGCAGAGCTGGCAGTGCAGACGACGGAGAACTTCAAGAGGCTCTTCCGACTCGAAACCCTGCGATAATAGAGAGCGATATAAAGGACATAAGGAAACCATGGCATCCGATAACAGCTTCGACGTCGTCAGCAAGGTAGAACTCCAGGAAGTGAAGAACGCCATCGACCAGGCGTCGAAGGAGGTTCACGCTCGCTTCGACCTCAAGGACTCCAAGTCAAAGATCGAGCTTGAGGGCACCGACGTGATCCAACTCGCCTCGCAGGATGAGTACAAGCTCGAGGCGGTGACCGAGATCCTCTCGCAGAAGCTGGTCAAGCGCGGGGTTTCGCTGAAGAATCTCGAGTTCGAGAAGATCGAGCCGGCGTCGAACTCCAGCGTCCGCCAGAAGATCAAGCTCGTCCAGGGCATTCCCTCCGACAAGGCCAAGATCATCGTGGCCGCCATCAAGGACTCCAAGAAGAAGGCCCAGGCCAGCATCCAGGGTGACACCGTCCGCGTCGTCAGCAAGGATCGTGACGTTCTGCAAGAGGTCATGGCGCTGCTTCGCGCGAAGGATATTGGCGTCGAGCTGCAATTCGTAAACTTCCGCTCCAGCTAGAGCTTTTCGGCGGTACGCGCGAAAACTTCCGGAAATTTCATGGCCTGCGCGTCGTTTGCGATAAGCCTACACCCCCAGCATCCACATCCCCGGCCTGATAGTCTCAATGAGAGTGAGCACGATCTCCATCGCGAGCGCCAAAGAGGTATTCGACCTTCTCCGCGACGACCTGGCCGCGATTGAGCAGGATTTCTCGCGCCAGTCCGTCTCGCAGGTTGAGGTCATCACAGACATCGCCCTCTATCTGATGGCGGGCGGTGGCAAGCGTATTCGGCCTCTCCTGCTCCTTCTCAGTTCGAAGGCGCTTGGTTGCGAGAACGATTCACGTCTCCGGCTGGGTGCAGTCGTCGAGATGCTGCACACCGCCACGCTCGTCCACGACGACATCATCGACGAAGCTGACACGCGACGCGGCCGACCCTCTTCCAACACAACCTGGGGGAACGCTAAGTGCGTTCTTGCAGGCGACTGGCTTTATATGCAGTCCTTCGCGACCGCCTTGGAAGAGCGTAACTTTCGCGTTCTAGACCTGCTGATTTCGCTGACGAAGCAGATGGTCGAGGGCGAACTTCTTCAGATTCAGAAGCTCGGTCACCTGATCAACGAAGAGGAATACTTCGACCTTATCTTCCGCAAGACTGCGCTGCTGTTCAAGGTCTCAATGCAGCTTGGAGCGGCGATCAGCCCCGGCGGCGAAGCGATGGAAGAGACGCTTGGCGAATACGGCCGCAACCTTGGCCTCGCCTTTCAGATCGTCGACGACGTTCTCGATCTGACGGCCTCAGAAGATGTTCTCGGCAAGCCGGTCGCCTCGGATCTGCGCGAAGGCAAGGCGACGCTGGCGGTGATTCACGCTCTTGAGCGCGGGACCGGAGCCGACCGCGAGGCGATCCGTACCGTCCTTGCTGATCGAAGCTTTGAGCGCGTCTCGCATCCACAGATTCTCGAGATCCTGCGCCGGCACGGTTCTCTGGACTATGCGATGGATACTGCCTGCGCCTACGCCGAGGCCGCACGCCTCAGCGTTGCTGATTTGGCGGAATCGGATGCAAAGCGCGCCCTGCTCTGGGTTCCGGGATTTGTAACCAGCCGGGATCGCTAGGCCACCCAGCTACTCATCATCCTCTTCCTCGGCCGAGCCTTCCACATACAGGTCTGCAACACGAGCCGGCCCACGACCGGGCTCGATGAGCACCTGGATCTTTCCTTCGGCCGCCTCTAACTCGGTCTTGCATGCATTCGAGAGCTTGACGCCCTCCTCGAAGAGACGCACCGACTCATCCAGCGACAACTCTCCCCGCTCCAACCGCTCCACGACCGTCTCAAGCGCCGTCAACTGCTCTTCAAAGCTTGCCATCTATGCCTCCGAAATCTCAACCAGGCCCAGGACCTGGGCTGCTGCTGCATACTTCCCGAACGGCGCGCTGACCTGGACCCCCTGCACCATTCCCCGCGCTTCGGACAGCATCTCCTGTGCGATCCTGACGCCCTCGGCTCGTGAGCGCTCCGGGCTGGTCATCGCGGCCATGCGGGCCATGATCTCGTCAGGCATGCTGACGCGCAGATCGTTCTTCATAAACTCCGCGTTGCGCAGGCTGGTCAGCGGCCAGATGCCGGCGACAATCGGAATGCGGAACTGCTCAATACGCTTTAGAAACTGCTCCAGCAGGCGCAGATCGAAGACCGGCTGCGTGATTGCGAACTCCGCGCCAGCCTCGACCTTGAAGGCAAACCTGCGGACTTCATTGTCGATATCCGGGACGCCCGGGTTCGCGGCCACGGAGATGGTGAAGCCGGTTGACTCGCCGATTGAGTTTTTGCCGATGTCGAGTCCGTGATTCAGATTCCGGACGATGTTGACGAGCCCGATCGCATCCACATCGAAGACCGCCGTCGCGTCCGGATAGTTTCCCAGCTTTGGAGGATCGCCGGTTAGACAAAGGACGTTCTTGAGGCCAATAGAGGACGCTCCGAGAAGATCTCCCTGGATGCTCAGCAGGTTGCGATCGCGGCAGGTGTAGTGCAGGACCGTCTCGATCCCTACGTTCTGCTGGATTTGCACGCACAGGCTCTGCGCGCTCATCCGCGCGCTGGCCCGCGGAGAGTCCGGGACATTGATCGCGTCCACCCCAAGCGCGTGCATCTGCGCCGCGCCTGCAATCTCCTTCGAGCAGTCGATCCCCTTCGGCGAGACGATCTCGACCATCGTCACAAACTCACCCGAGGCGATCTTCGCGCCGATCCGGGAGCGATCCCCGAGAGGCGGCGGCTCGACACTTCCCTGCTCCTCGATGACCTCAGCGCGGACGCCGGGTGAGACGGCGGCCTCCTGCGCATCCAGTGCGCGCAGGGCGCTGCGCATCGCCCGTGTGTGATTTGGAGTCGTCCCACAGCACCCACCCACGAAGGTAGCGCCAGCCTGGACAAACTTTCGTGCAAAGCTTGCCATGTACTCCGGCGAACTCATATAGATCATCCGGCCGTCGACCGAGCGCGGGATTCCGGCGTTCGGCATCGCGGCTAACGGAAGGTGGGTCGCCGTCCGCATGCGCTCGATGACGGTCAGAATGGTTGCCGGACCGGCGCTGCAGTTGCATCCAATCGCATCCGCACCCCATGCCGTCATGCGCTCCGCCGCCTGTTCAACCGTCGTTCCGTCGAGACAGTTCCCCTCCTCTTCCACCGTGACCATCACGATGAGCGGAGTGTTCGGCGCCTCACTCTTTGCTGCTCGGATCGCCTGTTCCGCCTCAACCATGGACTGCATGGTCTCGACGATCAGCAGGTCGACCCCAACCCCGGGCCCACCCTCCACGAGCGCTCGAATCTGCTCCGAGAATGCCTCGAAGGCCTC
>CAZZZQ010000147.1:0-7874 GCA_964658405.1 uncultured Sphingomonas sp. | reverse complement strand
GATCGGCGACCGACGCCGTCGTCACCACCCCGTTCAGCTTCTTTGCGACTGCCAGCTCCATCCTTCGAGCAGGCGCCCGGCCCATCTTCGCCGATATCGACCCGGCCACCTTCAACCTCTCCGCGGATGCGGTCGAAGCTGTCCTGGAGTCGTCGGACGGGCCAACGGTCAAGGCAATCCTTCCCGTCCATCTCTACGGCCAGTGCGCCGATTGGGATGCTCTTTCTGCGCTTTGTCATAGCAATTCAATCTTCCTGATCGAGGACGCCGCCCAGGCCTTCGGTGCAACCTGGAACGGCGTGCCTGCCGGAGCGCTCGGCGATGCCGCAGCCTTCAGCTTTTACCCCACCAAGAACCTCAGCGCCTTCGGAGACGCCGGCCTGCTGACCACCAGCAACGACGAGTTGGCCGAACGCGCAGCCATGCTCCGCGCCCACGGGATGCGTCGCCGCTACTATCACGACGAGGTCGGCGGCAACTCACGCCTCGACACCATCCAGGCGGCCGTCCTCGAGATCAAACTCCGCTACCTGCCGGAGTGGAACCGCCGGCGCGGCGAACGCGCGACCCACTACGACCAGCTCTTCCAGGCCGCTGGCCTTGCCGCCGGTTCGACCGACGACGGCATCGTCCTCCCCATCACAGACCCGCGCGCCGGCCACGTCTTCCACCAGTACGTCATTCGAGCCCCTCGGCGCGACGCCCTCCGGCAGCACCTCTCCGACCGCAAAATCGGCTCCGAGGTCTACTATCCCCTGCCCTTGCACCTCCAGGAGAGCCTTGCAGGCCTGGGCTACAAGGCCGGCGACTTCCCTCACAGCGAGCGGGCCGCGGCCGAGGTGCTGGCGCTGCCCATGTATCCCGAGCTTCGCGAGGACGAGCAGACCACCGTGGTCGATGCAATTGCCGAGTTTTATTCCTGACAAATCGCGCTTGTCCGAGTCACACCACATGTACCGTCAGGGTGCAACCATGACATTCGGAGCCGGCGAGCTTCGGCCCTTCCGCTACACTTGTTACGACGTCCTTTTTCAGCAGGCACCAGCACTTCAGTCAGTCAGGAAAAATCACTCATGAACTTGCGTTTGCTCGCAGCGTTTGCCGGAATGGCCCTGGCCACCACTGGCTTCGCTCAGACCCAGCACCTGAACCAGATCGGCATCTATGCCACCCCGATGGCCTCACACATCAGCAACTCGACGGCGGACACGGGCGTATTCTCCTTCCTCGGCGATGGAACAAAGGCCCGCTTCTTCGAAGGGTTCGGCGTGGGCGTCTACGACGATCTGTTGCATGGTGAGAAGTTTGACGCGGGCGTCGACGCCCGGCTCAACATCCTGCGCGGTGCCGGAGCACAACTGACCAGCTTCCTGGTCGGCGGACGCCTGGTCTACAAGCCTGCAAACTCAAACATCAAGCCCTACGTCCAGGTCTCCGGCGGAGTGGGCAACTCAAAGCCAGCCCACAATCCCCTCTCCTCCAGCAAGGCCGAATACGCCGTCGCCGGTGGACTGGACTACAGGCTCGGTCGCTACGTAGACCTTCGTGTCGCCGAGATCGGCTATAGCTCGATCGAGACGGTCAGCAGCAACACCGCGCGCGTCGGCACCACCGCCCTTCCCGCCTCGCAGATGATCAACATCAGCACCGGCATCGTCTTCCGCCTGAAGTAAGCGAAGGAACCGCAGAGGATAAAGGGCTGACCCGGGCACTATCGCCGGTGTCGGCCCTTCTTCTCTTCCGGAGGAAGCGGATGCGCCTCTTCCGGCGCCGTCTCACCCACTGGGATCACGCGATGGGTGATGTTGCCCTCCAGCCTGTACGTCTTGGTAATCGTCTTGCCCGGCTTGATCGCACCCGTCACCGGGTCCGGCGTAACGGCGGGCGAGTCGGCAGACAGGACCTGGTACTGGAACGCCGGCAGTGTCATCGTTCCAATCACACCCTTCTCAGCCGGATCTTTCAGAGCCGTAATCTTGACCGGCAGATAGCCCTCGATGTTCTTGTCGCGGAAGCCGGTCTCGTAGCGATGCTTCTTCACATTCCAGATAAACAGCCGGATCTGGTCGAAGTCATAGGGCAGCCCGGACTTGTACGGGCTCATCACCGCCAGATACTGCGGAATATTCTTATCGTCCTGCGGAGCCTCAGGATCATTAACCTTGTTCAGGATGTACGCCCCGACGATCCGCTGTCCCTCGGCGTAGCGGGTCAGCGTATCCGGCGCGTCGACGTCCATCATCCGGCTTAGCAGCCAGCCGGTACGCCCCTGCGAGTCGCGCACCAGCCACCAGTCCTCCATCACGGGAGGAGGCGCAGGCTCATCAGCCACCGGCATCTTTGTGGCGACAGCCGTCTTCGAAGCGCCCGCAGCCTTCGTCGCCGGAGTCTTCACCGCGGCGGCCGTCGAAGCCCGTGCGCGCATCGGAGGGCCGGCGTTCGCCTTGGGCAGCGTAGCCCGGCTCAAGAGCTGGAGCTTCTCGCCCTCAGCCAGCCGAAAGAGCTTTTCCGTGTCCCGCCCGGGCTTCAGGTGCATGTACACCTCGTCACGCACGACAGCGGAGGCGACGGTCGAATCCTTCTCATGGGCCTGCTTGATGGCGTCGAAGCCGTCCATGATCTCCTGTCCTGCGACGACCTTTTCGTCGATCCAGCCCTGCTCGCCCTTCGCCGTCTGCACGCGCATGAAGCGGCGGCCGCGCTCCAGCACCTTCAGGCGATCGCCATTGCTCACCGTGCCGGTCCGGTTCGACACAGCAGCAACCCGGTCCCGTAGAAACGTGGACTTTGCGGTCACATAAACGTAGTTGTCCGCCAGCTTGGTCTTGAAACGGGAGCACCCGCCCAGCCCCAGCAGCATCACCAGCGTCAGGCCACAGGCGATCACACCCCGCTTGACGGAACGGTCTATTTCAGCGGAACGTGCATGGCGCAGGGTGGTTGCGACGAGGGCCGCAAAGGGCCCCCTGGCAGGTGTCTCGGTACGGCAATCCATCTGTCTATACTACGTGGCCGAGTCGGGGAGCCGAGCGAATTCCTGCTCCCCGGAGCCTCGAAGTAGCACAGCCAGTGACCCTAATGGGTCGCCGCAACCATTAGAGCGCCGGTCGGATCGGTGCCGGTCGTCGCCGTGACGACGGTGTTCAGCTTGCCCGCCAGCGTGGCGTCAAAGCTGTACATCGTCAGGTCCGGCGATCCGCCCGATGCCGCAGCCAGGAGGTAGGTGTCGCTGTTGTCGCGCACCAGCGATCTGACCAGGCTCCCGCTGGCATAGGGCGAACCGCTCAGCGCCGTAAGCACCGAGCCCGTCCCGATCAGGAAGCCGGAGATCGTTCCATCCGTCCGGTTGGCGACGTAGACGTACTTGCCCGTGCTGTCCAGCTGCACGTCATACGGACCATTGCCGGCTGCAAACGGTGACCCCGTCACTGCGTTAAGGGCGCCCCCGGTCCCGATCGTGTAGACAGCAAGTCCCGTGCTCGATCCGCTCCGCGCAATGTAAAGATAGGTCGACGTGCTGTTGACCGCCAGCGCGTTGTCGCTGGTCGTTGTGCTGCCCAGGTTCAGCACAAGGGGGGTTCCGAGTGTGCCGGTGCTGGTCGTGAAGGGATAAACAAGGTCCCCGCCTGTCCCGAGCGCGACGAAGACGTACCCGCCACTCGGTGCGATCTTGATCATCCTCGCGGAGGCAACGGCGCCGCTCGCCAGGCTATAGGTCGGCGAGGCCTGGATGGACAGTGCCCCCGTGCTGGTATTGATCGCGTATTCGTTGATCGTCGCGTTGTCGCTGTTCAACGCGAAGAGCCACTGCCCGTCCGGAGACACATCCATCGAGACCGAGGCGAAGTTCGTCACCGCCACGGCACCGCCGGATGCGACGCTGGTCAGCGCTCCAGTAGTGGCATTAATGGCATAGCCGTAGATCCCGCCGAGTCCCGCAACGTAGAGAAACGCGTTGCTGGGAGTGACCACGATTGACGTCGGGATGAGCGACGTCGCGTAGGGCGATCCGCTGATCGTCGAAAGTGAGGCCACTCCCGCGGTGCTCGTCGCGACTGAGAAGGCTGCAATGGTGCTGGTCGAAGCGTTGGCCACGTAGACAAAATCGCCCGTCGTATTCGTGGTCGGCGTTGTAGTGGTCGTAGTCCGGGTAAAAAAGCCGCCGCCGCACCCGCTTAGCATCAGCAGTGCTCCGGCCATACTCGCGCCCAGAACCCGCCGCAGCAACAACACTCGATCAAGCATCCTCAAAACCTCTCGTCCATCTTCGCAGCACTGGCGGTCGGCGCAAAGCGAACGCAGGCCTCGCCTATAATCGGCTCCATGCGCTTCAAGCTTCTTCGGGGACACGTCTCCCCCGCCCTGCTCGCCTGCGTGCTTCTCGCGCCAGCCTTCTCTCAACCGGCATATTCCTTCGACTCCGCAGCCGTCCAAAAGACATCCGCCTTTGACCGCGCCGCCCTCGAGCGAGCCGTTCGAGCCGACATGAGCTTTCTGGCCGACGACGACCTCCACGGCCGTGGATCCGCCACCCGCGACGAGCATATCGCCGCTCTCTTCGCCGCCTCGCAGTTCCAGGCGCTGGGCCTCGAGCCCGCCGGCGACCACGGCACCTATATCCAGAAGAGCGCCCTGCCGAACCCCTTGCCGGACCGCCTCCAGAAGCACCTCTCGACCTTCGAGGACACGCCCCGCAAAGAGACCTGGAACGCCGTCGCCATCCTTCGCGGCAGCACCCACCCGGAGGAGGTCATCCTCCTGACCGGGCACCTCGACCACCTCGGCATGGCGAAGTTCGACCCCGCCAAACCGGACGCCGACATCATCTATAACGGTGCCGACGATGACGCCTCGGGAACGACCGCCGTCCTGACCATCGCGCACCTGCTCGCCGCCGGACCGCGGCCCGACCGCACCATCGTCTTTGCCCTCTTCGGCTCAGAGGAGATCGGCGGCAACGGAAACCGCGCCTTCCTGCAGCATCCGCCCGTCCCGCTGACCAGCATCATCGCCAACCTGGAGTTCGAGATGATCGGACGCCCCGACTCGGCCGTCCCGCCGGGAACCCTCTGGCTCACCGGCTTCGAGCGCTCAAACCTCGGACCGGAGCTGGCAAAGCACGGCGCCCACCTCGTCAACGACCCGCACCCGAAGGAACAGTTCTTCCAGCGCTCCGATAACTACGCGCTCGCGCGGCAGGGCATCATCGCCCACACCGTCTCAAGCTTCGGTCTGCACAAGGACTATCACCACGTATCCGATGAGCTCGGCACGATCGACTTCAAGCACATGACGGATGCAATCGCCTCGATGGTCGGCCCGATCCGCTGGCTGGCTGACTCGAACTTCAAGCCGGCCTGGAATGCGGGCGGCAATCCCGCTACGACTCCGCCTGCTTCGCGGCCTGCTAAGTAACGGTTCTTGATTGCGAAGGGCGCCCTGACGCCGGGCGGGCGCCACTTCGTGAGATCTTGGACGCTTCGCGTGATCTGCTTAGTTTGGCCGCTCGCGTTCGCCACGGGTAAAGCGCCCGTCCAGCGGCTTTCGCCCCTCGAATCCATCCTCCGCCGTATGCCAGTGCGTAATCGCAGGCTCGCCCAGCTTCCAGCACAGCAGCACCATCGTGCCATCGATGTGGCACGGAAAGTCCAGCAGGCCCTCTTCGAGATCCTGCACCGTCACACCAACCTCATCGATCTCCGCAATCGTGTCCTTCGCCAGCTGGGCCGACTTATCCCGCTCGGCCCGGCGGCGCGCCGCAGCCACGACATCGACATGCATCCCGCCCGAGAGATAGATCCTCTGGCTCAGCTGCTGCATCTCGAACTCGAGCTCGTTCGCCCGGCCAGCCGCTCCCTGGGCCCTCTTTAGAAGGGCCTCAAGGACCGGCAGCAGCGTCTGGGCTTCGTTCAATGTGAAGGTCTTGTTCATCGCACCTCAAGCATACGGTCGAGCGCGACCTTCGCCCAATGCTTCACATCGGCATCGACCTCGATCTGGTTGACGACCTTC
Organism: uncultured Sphingomonas sp.; assembly: GCA_964658405.1. GTDB lineage: Bacteria > Acidobacteriota > Terriglobia > Terriglobales > Acidobacteriaceae > Edaphobacter. Next base: position 1,862 of record CAZZZQ010000147.1, on the reverse strand, counting down.
CCTGCAACCAGGTTCTCCAGCGTCCACGCCAGGTGCTGCGGCGAGATCCGGTACATCGTCGTGCAAAGGCAGCCGGAGTCGTCGAGCGTAATGACACGCTTCCCGAGCGGAGCAAATCGCGCCGCCAGCCGGTTGACCAGGTGAATCTCGGTCCCGACCGCGAAGCTCGAGCCTGCAGGAGCCTTTTCGATGAAGTCGATGATCCGCTCGGTCGAACCGAGGGCGTCCGCCTTTTGGCAGACCTCCCACCGGCACTCCGGGTGGACGATGACCTGCATCCCCGGCTCCTCACGGCGAACGCGGTCGACGTGCTCGGGCAGAAATCGCTGGTGGACGGAGCAATGCCCCTTCCAGAGAATCACCTTCGCCGCACGCAGCCGGTCCGGGCTCAGGCCGCCGTTAATCTGGTACGGGTCGAAGACCACCATCTCGCTGAGGGGAATTCCCATCGCGAAGGCGGTATTGCGGCCAAGGTGCTGGTCGGGAAGGAAGAGGATCTTGCCGGCTCGCGCAAACGCCCACTCGAAGGCTCCCTGCGCGTTGGAAGAGGTGCAGACCAGGCCGCCGCGCTCGCCGCAGAAGGCCTTGATGGAAGCGGCAGAGTTCATATAGGTCAGCGGAATCAGGCCGCCGTCCTGCGTCAGGCCGGCGCGCTCGAGCGTGTCCCAGCAGTCTTCCACCTGGCCGATCTCAGCCATGTCGGCCATCGAACAGCCGGCGTTCAGGTCGGGAAGGATCACCGTCTGCCACGGCTGGCCCAGTACGTCCGCCGTCTCGGCCATAAAGTGCACGCCGCAGAAGAGCATGTACTTCGCGTTGGTCTCGGAGGCTGCCTTCGAGAGCTTGTAGCTGTCGCCGGTGATGTCGGCGAACCGGATCACCTCGTCCCGCTGGTAGTGGTGGCCAAGGACCAGCACATCCGTACCCAGTGTGGCGCGGGCCGCAGCGATGCGGGCATCCATCGTGTGGTCGGGCTGAGAAAGATAGTTGTCGAGGGAACACGAGTCTGCGCTGCTCTGAGCCACGGCCGTTGCCGTAACCTCTTCCAGTAGATCGATCAAAATAACTCCGCCTTCAGTCTCTGCGGGTTCACTGGCCTGATGCCAGCTGCACCTTTGAGACGGGGATGTTGAAAGCATTACCACCAGGGTTGCAGTGGATTCACTGTGCGTCTTCGAGTCGCCTCGGAAGACCTCACCCAATCCACGGGGATGTTGCAGCCCGTACCTCTTATATCGACCGCTCATGCGCCCGATACACGTTAGACGAAAACAGCAACTGAAAGATGCACCATTGCTGTCCTGCTCTGCCTGTAACTTTACACCAGCGCCGCGACCCCCAAGGCATTTGTTTGCCGCTCACGCAAGCCGTATCATAGGACTCACTTATGCCGAGCTTCGGCGATACCGCCCTGATTGCACTGATCGCCCTCCTGCTCTTCGGCCCGAAGAAGCTGCCCGAGCTCGCCCGCCAGCTGGGCAAGCTTATGGGCGAGTTCCGCCGCGCCTCGAACGAGTTCCGCATGCAGATGGAAGATGAGCTCCGCATCTCCGAGCAGGCCGACCGCCAGAAACAGATCGCCGCGATGGAGGCAGCCGCTCCGGTGACGCCGCCGATGGTCCAGGACGAGAGCATCGTCGTCGACCATCCGCACCAGCCCGCGGTCATTCCGTCTCAGAATCCGATCATCCCTGAAAACACGATCGCTGCCCCGACCGATGCCGCGGCGGATGAAGCAAAGCCTGAGCGCCACACCGCGCCCGCCCCGCTTCCGATCGCCAGCTCCGGCGACCTGAACATGATGCCGCCTGCAACCGGGCTGCCGGTCAGCCGCTCGCCGCTCTCTCCTGTCTTCGACTCCA
>CAZZZQ010000146.1:0-7892 GCA_964658405.1 uncultured Sphingomonas sp. | reverse complement strand
CGAAGCACACGGCGGGTGGTGTCAAGCCCGTTCTGAACCGCAACCAGTTTGGCGCCACCTTTGGAGGGCCGATCTGGAAGAATAAGACCTTCTTCTTCCTGTCGTATGAAGGCTTTCGCCAGGTCGCACCGACTGTGAGCACCGTGCTTGTACCTACGCCTGCTCAGCGCGCGGCGGTTACAGATCCTATCTCGAAGTCGCTCCTGAACTACTTTCCTCTCTCGCAGCAACAAGGCAATACGCTTGCCGCGAACGGGACGAACTACTCTTCAAATGTGCGTAGTGTTCTGAATGACGACACGGGCCTGGTGAGGATCGACCATACGTTCAGCCCTCGGGATACGTTGAGCGGGCACTTCATCACGTACAACGGCCGCGTCGTCACAGGCGGACCGACCCCACTCAGCGGCGGCAACACAAACTCTCCTCTAAGCCAGTCGATCTTCGCTGAAGAGAATCACACCTTTAATCCCACCTTGCTCAATACATTCCGCGTTGGATACTCCTTCAACCAGACGAACTTCGTAGTGCAGGATGCCGGCTTCAACGCTCAGAGCATCTTTACCGATGCCTCCGGGACTGCCTTACCCGGGGTCGTAAACGCAACGACAAATCCAACCGACTCCGGCCTCCCTACGGTGCAAATCGCGGGGTTTGCACGGCTCGGCTCCGCGACAAACCTGCCACAGGGACGTAAGACACGGACCTACGAAATCTATGACACGGTCAGCGCTTCGTCGCTATTCGGATCGACGAAACATTCGTTCAAGTTTGGCTACCATGTGCGGCGCGAAGACGCGCGGCGCTTCCTCGATTCCACATCACGTGGAAGTATCAACTTCTCGAACACCGCAGCGAATGGACTGAGCGCCGCACAGACCAGCTTCAACGACTTTGCTGCCGGACTGGTCAACACTTCATCACAGCGCAGTGGAAGCACACTTGCACACTTCCGCCGCTACCCGATGGATATGTTCGCTCAGGATCAGTGGAAGATTCTCCCGAACCTGACGTTGAATATCGGGATCCGCTACGAACTTCCCTCGGCGATCTACGAGCTCAACGACCGTGGTGCGAACCTGGTCGCAAGGCAGGGGATGACCCTCTTCGGCACAAACGAGGTGATCGGAATCGATACGACGAAGGTCGGGCCTGCTTCGATCACGCTAACGCCTGGCGCAACGACGATGAGCAACAGCGGTCAGCTCAAGGTCGATCGCAACAACGTAGCGCCGGTGCTGGGTTTTGCGTGGATGCCTTACCCGGGTAGTGATGCGACGGTGATTCGCGGTGGCTTTCGGGTTGGGTACGACGATATCTTCAACAACATTCCGGCGAACCTTTCTCTGAATGCGCCGTTCAACCTGACGACGGCACAGAGCGCAGGTACAACGCAGCCGGGTAAGTTCAGCTATGCCACAGCGTTCAATCAGAATGTGCCTCTCGTAAAGAATGTTGGAAAGCAGGGGCCTGGAACGCCGCAGGTCGGGCTGCTCTCCTTCAATGGGATGGACCCGAATGTTCGCGAGTCCTACAACTATGCGTACAACCTGAGCATTGAGCAGAGCCTGACACGCCGCGTGTCCTTCGAGGCGGACTACATCGGGTCGCTTGGCCGGAAGCTCGGCATATTCGTTGACCCGAACCAGCCAGCCGTCACAGTGGTTGACGCTACAAAGCGCGGCAACCAGGCGCCGAACAGCCAGGTCTTCCCGTACCCCAACTACGGTAGCTTCGCAGACGCATTTGGCAAGGCCGCAGTGAACTCGAACTACAGTGGCCTTGTGACAATTGTGAAGTATCGTGGTGCGCGAGGCATGGCACTCCAGGGCTCGTACACGTGGAGCCATTCGCTCGACTACAGCTCTGCATTCTTTGGATCGACGGGCGATGTAGGATACCCATCGAATGGCAACAATCTAAAGGCGGAGTATGGGAACTCGTCGTTCGATATGCGCCACCGCTTCGTGGGCTACTATTCTGTTCCACTGCCGATCGGCCCTGGCCAGTCGTTCTTGAATTCCAGCAACATCTTCTCTCGCGAGGCGTTCGAGGATTGGACCGTTTCAGGCATCACGGAGATCCAGTCTGGAACACCCTTTACGGTCTATCTGGGCGCGACAGACTATAGCGGATTCAACCAATTTGCAGACCGTCCTAACGTTGGAATTGGAAAGCTGCAGCAGCATAACAAGACTCCCGATGCAGCGTTCACGACGACCTACTTCTCGACGATCGGAGCAGGCCAGATCGGCACTGAGCGCCGTGATCAGTACTTCGGACCCGGGTTGGTAAACTTTGATCTGAGTGCGGCGAAGAACTTTCCGATTCTGTCTGATCGGTTCAAGCTGAACTTCCGCGCTGACCTCTTCAACGTCTTCAACCATACAAACTTCTCGAATCCGATCGCTACCTATACCAGCTCGAGCTTTGGAAAGATCACGTCGACGGTCGGCAACGCAACAAGCGGAACGGGCGGTGCTATCGGCGGAGCACGGCTTGCTCAGTTCGCTCTCAGGCTCAACTTCTAATCAAAGGCCCTGGGGTTCAGCGCACTTCTAAAGAGGGCGGACCTGAAGTACGGATCCGCCTCTTCTCGACAAAACTAAACACTTCCGGGAGTCGTTTTGATCAGGCTAATCTTCGCTCTACCGTTTGCTTGCTGCGTCCTGCCCGTTGCGGCGCAGAGGCCTCATTTTTCAGCTGACGACCTTCCGAAGATTGTCAGGATCACCGATCCGCAGATCTCGCCGGATGGAAAGACGATCGCGTTGATCGTCGGTCGAGCGAATCTGAAGGAAGACCGATACGACACGGAGATCGATCTGGTCGACATCGCTTCCAACAAGCTCCGCGTCATGACTCATGATCGGCTCGGGATCAGCTCGCTTCGCTGGTCTCGAGCCGGCGATGAGTTGGCATTTCTCGCCCAGGATGCGAATAAGAAAGCCCAGATCTATCTGCTCCCCATGTCTGGTGGAGATGCGCAGCAGCTTACGCATTCGAAGACCCCAGTCAGCCTGCTTGCGTGGAGACCCGATGGAGCCGCGCTCGCCTACGGTGCGGCTGACGAGGAGCCGGAGAAGAAGGATGAAGCGAAGTTTGAAGACGCGTTTGAGGTAGGGAACAACAACTACCTGGAGCGGAGCCGGCCGCTATCGAATCATCTATGGATGGTGACGATTCATGATGGAAGCACAAAGCGATTGACGCAGGGAAGCTGGTCCTTGCCCAACCACTTCGCCCCAGCAGGGCCGCCCTCGCAGATCTCATTTACACCGGACGGAAGGTCCCTCGTCTTCGTCAAGGCGGATTCTCCAATCTCTGGCGACAGCGAATCAAGCCGCATTAATGTGCTTGATATCGCCTCGGGATCGTTGCGGGTCCTCAGTAATGGCAGTCTGCAGGAGGCGCAGCCGTTGCTCTCGCCCGATGGAACCAGAGTGGCCTACGCGTACACCCGTGACGGAAAGCGGCGGCAGGAGGAGGCGGCGTATGTCGCTCCGATCACTGGCGGCCCGGGCGTTGATGTTGGATATGCGCTCGATCATGGAGTGTCCACTGCGGCGTGGATGCCTGACGGAACTGCGCTCCTGCTCTCGGGAAACGCGGGAACGCACACGGCGATGTGGATTCAGCCTATCGGCGGTGCAGCAAGACGCCTGGATGTTGGGGCACTCAACCCTTCGTCTTCTGCCACGGTCTCGAAAGAGGGTGGCATCGCCTTTACCGCAACCACTGGAACGCGTCCGGCTGAGTTGTACTATGTGGCTCACCCCGGTGATCAGCCAATCCAGTTGACGCACCTTCAGACGGTGACCGATGGCATGGAGCTTGGAAAGCAGGAGACCGTTGAGTGGAAGAGCGACGCATTCAAGGTCGACGGTGTTCTGACGTATCCACCCGGCTATGTCGCCGGTCGGAAACTTCCTCTTGTTCTATACCTCCACGGTGGACCTACTGCCGCATCGCTTGAAACCTTTTCGACGGCTTCGCAGATTCTCGCCGCCAAAGGCTGGATGGTGTTCGAGCCGAACTACAGGGGAAGCAACAACGAGGGCAATGCGTTCGATACCGCGATCATCAAAGATGCAGGAGCGGGTCCGGGACGCGATGTGATGAGTGGAATCGCCGAGTTGAAGAAGCGCGGGATCATCGATGAAACGAAGATAGCCGTCACCGGATGGTCTTATGGTGGCTATATGACCACATGGTTGCTGGGAACCTATCCGGGGGAGTGGCGTGCCGCGGTTGCCGGGGCGCCGGTCACCGATCTTGTCGATCAGTACACGCTGAGCGATAACAACACAGAGCGCTCAGCTTCCTATGGACCGTCACCCTTTGTCGGCGACGCGATGAAGTCTTACATCGCACAGTCACCCATCACCTACGCCTGGCGTGTGAAGACGCCTACGCTGATCATGTCTGACGTGGGGGACTGGCGTGTCACGACCACGCAGGCATACAAGTTCTTTCACGCCTTGAAGGATAACGGGGTTGCGGTCAAATTTATGGCATATCCCGTTCCCGGTCATAGCCCCGCCGATCCAATCCGAGCCCGCGACGTTTGGCGCCGCTGGACCGCGTGGCTTGCTCCTTATCTTGACCAGTAAATGGAACGCCTCCTCAAGAGGCATTCCGTTTTTCTGAATCGATGCGATGCATTCGCTGCAACAAGGTAGCCGCAAGCGCCGTCCAGCCTGTCTGGTGGCTCGCTCCGACGCCCCTGCCCGTGTCGCCGCTGAAGTATTCGCTGAAGAGTACGAGATCCTTCCAGTGCGGGTCGCTGATGTAGCGTTGTTCCTGCCCGTGGGATGGCCGACGGCCAGTCTCGTCGCGCAGGAAGAGGCTCGCCAGACGGTGGGCGATCTCCTCCGCAACTTCAAGGAGATTGAGCCATTTCCCACTTCCCGTTGGACACTCGACCTTCAGCTCGTCGCCATAGACGGCGTGGTACCGTTCAAGCGAGTTCAGGAGAAGCATGTTGACCGGGAACCATACTGGCCCACGCCAGTTGCTGTTTCCCCCAAACATACCGCTATCGCCCTCTGCAGGAACGTAGCCGACCTTCATCTGCTTTCCGCCCAGCTCGATCTCATACGGGTGATCCTTGTGGTAGCGCGAGAGTGCGCGAATGCCATGATCCGAGAAGAATTCCGTCTCATCCAGAACGCGTGACAGGATTCTCTGCAGCCGCTCTTTAGGGACAAAGGCGATGAACTGGGATCCCTTGTACTGCGGATCGCTGCTCTCCGTAAAGCGCACATGTTGCGCCAGCTCCGGCTTATTCTCGATGAACCACTTCATGCGTTTCCGGAATCCGGGCAGACGGTCAAGCTCATCCTTGAGAAGGATTCCGACTGAGTAGAGGGGCACAACTCCGACGATGGAACGCACCTTGAGAGCCGTCGGTGGGTCGCCCTTAGTGACGAGCTGGTCAAAGTAAAAGCCGTCCTCCTCGTTCCACAGGCCATCGCCGCCGAGGCCGTTGATCGCGTCGATGATGGAGATATAGTGCTCGAAGAACTTACTCGCAATGTCCTCATAGGCTGGCCGCGTCTGGGCCAGCTCGATTGCAATCGTCAGCATCGAGGCGCAATAGAGACCCATCCACGCGGTGCCATCCGCCTGATTCAGGCAGGTTCCGTCCGGCAGATTCGTGGATCGGTCGAACACTCCGATGTTATCAAGCCCGAGGAATCCGCCTCCGAACAGGTTATGCCCGTTCTGATCGTTGTGATTGACCCACCACGTGAAATTGAGAAGCAATTTCTGGAAGGCACGCTCCAGAAAGTCGAGATCGTTTTGCCCCTCGCGCTGAGCTGTGATTTTGTAGACGTGATAGACGGACCACGCATGGACGGGAGGATTTACGTCACTGAAGGCGAATTCGTACGCGGGCATTTGGCCATTGGGGTGTAGATACCACTCCCGCAGGAGCAAGAGCAGCTGAGTCTTCGCGAAGACGGGATCGATCTCCGCCATGGGAATCATGTGGAACGCCGTATCCCACGCGGCAAACCATGGGTACTCCCATTTATCCGGCATGGAGAGGATGTCTCTGCAGAAGAGGTGCTTCCAGTCAGAGTTTGCCCCCTTGAGTCTCTCTTCCGGGGGTGCCGGCTGTGCCGGGTCGCCTGCAAGCCACCGCTCGGAGACGTAGTAATAAAATTGCTTCGACCAGATCAGGCCAGCATAGGCCTGGCGAGAGACATTTCGCTCATCGTCGTTGAAGGTCGACGGGATGCGGGTCGCGTAGAAGTCGTCCGCTTCCTTCTTGCGTAGCGCAAAGGTCGCTTCGAACGAATCCTTGTCGATGGCCGTTATGTCGCTCTCGTCCTCCCGAACCAGCCGCAGGCGAAGGACCACCGACTCCTTTGACTTCACGTTCAGACGATAGACAAAGGCTGCCTTCGTGCCCTCCGGTGCTGGATTGATTGCATCCTGCTCACCATGTGCCAGGTAGCGATCGAACGCATCTTTTGTATAGCCCTGTTCACCGGTGAAGTTCGGGTCAAGGCGCCTGATACTAGTGTCATTCTCCGTGAAGATCAGCTCCTCGACGGCCGGGCCCCCTGGTTCCTCCACAATGTCAAAGCGGAAGCGGCCGAGCGTCTTATGATTGGCCACGATCGTTTGATCTGCGTCCTGTTTGACACGGATCCAGGGCCTTGTCTCCTCGCCGGGTTCGAGGTTTCGCCAGGACCAGTTATTCCGAAGGGTCAGGGTTGGTGCCACGGTAAGGTCGGCTGCTTCGGGGCCTCGATTTGAGATCTCAAGTCGTATGAGCGTGTCTTCAGGACTCGCCTTCGCGTACTCGATCTGGACATCGAAGTAGCGCTCTTCATTGAAGATGCCTGTATCGAGGAGCTCATACTCCGGGTCCTGGAAGCCCCGCTCTCGATTTGTCTTTACGAGGTCCTCATAGGGAAAGGCTCCCTGGGGGTATTTGTAGAGAGCCTTCGCGTATGAGTGAGTCGGGGTCGCGTCGAGGTAGTAGAACTGCTCCTTCACGTCCTCGCCATGATTGCCCTCGGGATTTCCCAGACCGAACAAGCGCTCCTTCAGAATCGGATCTTTCCCATTCCACAGTGACGTCGAAAAACAGAGGCGGCACTCGCGATCCGTCCAGCCCAGAATTCCATCCTCGCCCCACCGGTAGGCCCTGTAGCGCGCCATGTCATAGGTGAACTTCCAGGCGTTCCCGTCTGCCGAGTAATCTTCCCGGACCGTCCCCCACTGCCGCTCGGGGAGATAGGTTCCCCACCGCTGCCAGTTTGCTTCACGCGAGGCAGATTGCAAGAGACGCTGGTCCTCGACCGTCTGAGAGCCCGTCAGTTCTTTTTTTGTATCCGACATCCATCCTCTTTTCAGGTACTTAGCTTGAGAAGAATCTACTGATCAAGTTTCTTCGATTGGATGCGCGTGGCCAAATGTCAGACCTTTTTTAGTTAATGAAAAACAATGGACGATCAATCTGCTCGAAAACTCACACTGGCAAGTTATACGACAATCATCGAGAACAACTTTGATGGGAACCGGTAACAGAAGTTAGGATTACTATGAATCATCAAGTAATGAGAAGAATGTTCCAGTGCGGCTGCTCGGCAATGGCTCTCCATGGTGTTGTGCTCTAGTTTCAGCACACTATCGAGGAAGGCCTGTCATGGTGAAACGAGGACACACATGCTGGGACAAGCCGTCCATCGCCGGCTTTCATTCCGTAAGATCTTTCACCCCACTCTGACGGGATTGCCGGCGGGTGGCGCACTCACAGCGGGTGCTGCGACGGGGACACGAAGCGACTGGACGGATGGTAAGACCGTCTACCTTCCGGCACTGGATGGGTTGCGGCTGTTTGCGATCGGAGCGGTTCTTCTGCATCATTCACT
>CAZZZQ010000145.1:5091-7932 GCA_964658405.1 uncultured Sphingomonas sp. | reverse complement strand
AAGCTGAACATCCCAACGCCGGGGATCAGCACCACCGTCGGACTCGCATCGCGGATCGCCGGCGAGTCCTTCACCGCATGCTTCGCGTAATACTCGCCATACTCGGCGCGATAGGTCTCAAGCGCGGTCTCGATCAGCTCCTTCAGCTCGGCCGGCTCACCAGCCGGGTTCCACTTGATGTACATCGGGCGAATCTTCGTCCGGATAAAGTGGTCCGGACAGCTCGTGCCCAGGTGCGCCAGCTCCGGCGCATGGTCCGAGTTTACAAACTCCAGCACCTGCGGCAGATCGGAGAAGCTCCCAATCCAGCGCTGCTTCCGCGACACTACGCCGCGCAGATGCGGCATGATCGCCAGGGCAATCTCCTTGCGGTCTTCGCGGCTCGCATAGCTCGATCCGCCAAAGTGCTTGTGCCCCGCGACTGATCCATGCCGCTCGATAAACTGGCCGAGCTGGTCGATGATCGTGATCGTATTCAGGTAGCTCTCGCGCTGCGTATCGCCCCACGTGAAGAGACCATGCCCGCCGAGCACGACGCCATCGCAACCCGGTGTCTCTTCGACGATCCGCTTCAGCATCATGCCCAGCTCAAAGCCCGGCCGCTGCCACGGGAGCCACGCCAGCTTGTGGCCGAACTCCGCGTTGAACTCGTCCATCTTGATCTTGCCGTTGGCCGAGGCCGCCAGCGCGATCCCCCAGTCCGGATGCAGGTGGTCGACATGCGCGAACGGCAGAAACCCATGCAGCGGCGTGTCAATCGAGGCCGCGGTCGGATTGTTCGCAAAGGTCACGAGCGGGTACATATCGACCATCTCGTCCTCCAGCTCAACCCCGCGATACGCTTTTTCGAGCGACAGCAGCTTGTCGAGATACAGCGTCGCAAAGCCGGCACGCTTGATGCTGCCCAGGTCGCCGCCGCTTCCCTTCACCCACAGAACTTTCTTCGTCTCGCCGTCGACAGGGTCGACCTGGTCCAGCTTCGAGCTCGTATTGCCGCCGCCAAAGTTGGTGATGCGCAGGTCGGAACCGAGCAGGTTCGACCGATACCGAAGCAGCTCCGGCTCATCCAGCTTTGCTGCGACCGCTTCATCCCAGCGGTCCTCGAGGAATTGAAGACCCTTTGTGTCTGCCATGTCGTTGCCTCACTCCAAGCGCTTCCAGTGTCTTTTGCGCCCACTTATCATTCCACGAAAAAGACCAATACGGCAATCATTTCAAATACGAAAGTTTTGTCAGCCTTGGGATCCCAGCGTCTCGCGCGTCACCAGCTTGTGATCGACGTAGTTATACGGTGGCACCGTCTGTCCTCGCAACAGCGACAATCCAAGATTAATCAGGCTCGGCCCGTACGAGTTCACCTCATGCGACACGGACCCGATAAACGGGGAGCGGTCATTCCGAATCTCATTCACCGCCTCCTCCAGCGCATCCTGCCCGACGATCGCCACATTCTTCTCGCGCTTCTGCTCCCGCACGGCATCGAGCGCACCAAGCGCGCTCGTATCCGTCGCGGCGGCAATCAGGATATGCCGGTCCTTAGGATGACGCTGCAGAAAGTCCGAGATCAGCTTGCGGCTTCGATCCCGCATTCCGCGACCATCCAGCCGCACGTAGGACTCCACCGGAACGTCCGGCACAGTCGCCTTGATCCCGTCGAACGCCCCGATGATCCGGCTCTGCACCAGTTGTCCGGCCTCCGGGAGATCGAGCCCCAGCACCCAGTCCACCTTGCGATTCCAGTTGCGCACCGCATGCGACGCCAGCAGCTCACCGGCAACGATCCCAACCCGGTAGTTATCCACTCCGAAGTACGTCGCGTGCGGATGGGGAATGTCGATTGCGATCAACGGGATCTTCGCCCCCGCCAGTTTGTCCCCGATGACCGGAGCGACCTCCTGCTCCACCTGGAACTCGATCACCAGGTCGACCCGGTTACTCACAAACTCTTCGGCGTTCTTCACCGCCGTCGCCGAGTCGTACATGTTGTCGAGGATCAGCAGGTCTACCCCGACCGCCGCCGCAGCCGTCTTCAGACTCTCCGTCACCTGGACCGAGAACGGCATATCCGCACTCTGGCCGCCAAAGCCGAATCGCAGCTTCTTCGGCCGGGTCACGTGGCGATACTGCCCATCCGGCGACTGCGAAAGATAACCCCGATGGACGTAGGTCTTGAGAACCCGGTAGACCGTCGTCTTCGAGATCTTCGTCTGCCGATGGATCGTCTCGAGCGTCATCGGCTGATTCTCGGCCTGCAACAACTCGAGAATATCCAGCGCCTTCGACAGCACAGGAATCAGGTAGAGCCGCTTCGTAGTCTTGCGCACGGTACATCTCCCACGTATTCAAAATGGCAACCGCACCATTATGCAGCCCGCGGATACTGTTTCGCTAATGAATTACGGACCGTGCAGTTTCGAAAGACACGTTATCGAACCTCAGGCATAACTCGAAACACTGCCCGCATTCTTCTCGCCGCGCTCCTTGGCAGCCTGCTCGACGTATCCACTCTCATACAGCATGGCTAGCGGATCGACCGGCAGTCCACGCGCCTCGCGCCACTCGCGCACGATCGGCCGCACATCCTGCCAGAACGCCCCACGGAAGCACTCCTCCGCCTCGACGAGCCGGCAACTTTGCCGCAGCTCGCCGAGCCGCGACTGGTCGACCAGCGCAGCCTTCGCATACAACTCCTGCGCGGTGACGACCGTCTGGACCATCGCCTCCATCTTGCCCTTCAGGTTGTGGCTCTGGTCGATCATGAAGGCCACACCCGCGCGCTCGTCGTCGCTCGCACTCAGAATCTCCTGAAAAATTCGGAAGACTTGGTACGGATCGATCGAT
>CAZZZQ010000145.1:0-5081 GCA_964658405.1 uncultured Sphingomonas sp. | reverse complement strand
TCCCAGCGTCAGGTCGTCGTCGGCATACTTGCGATCGTTGAAGTGAAAGCCGCCGAGCTTCCCGAGATGCAGCAGCCAGGCAACAATCTGCTCAATGTTGGTTCCCTGGTAGTGGTGCCCCGTATCAACCAGCACCGTCGCCTTTGGCCCCGCGCGACGCGCCAACTCCAGCGCCATGCCCCAGTCGGCGATATCCGTGTGATAGAAAGCCGGCTCGAACGGCTTGTACTCCACCAGCATGCGCTGGTCCGGTCCGAGCGCCTCGTGCGTCTTGCCCAGCACCTCGCTCATCCAGTCGATGCGACAGCGGATGCTCTGCGTCCCCGGGTAGTTCGAGCCGTCGGCGATCCAGAGCGAGACATCCTTCGTCTCCAGCTCGCGGCCAATCTCGACCGACTCCAGCAGATGAGCCAGCGCCTTCCCACGAATCTCCGCGCTTGGATTCGCGATCGAGCCGTACTTGTACTCCTGCTCCTGGAAGAGATTCGGATTGATGGAGCCGCTCTTGATGCTGTAGCGCTGCTCAAGCGCTTGGATAACGGGAACATCCTTGACGCCGCCCGGCAGGTCCCACAGAACGTGCAGCGCGACCGTGGGGCTTGCCCCGGTCAGCGCATTCACCTGCGCGGCATCGGCAAACTTCTCCTCGATGTTCGTCGCCGCAGCTGCCTGTGCGAACTTTCCAAAGCGTGTTCCGGTGTTTGCAAATCCCCAGGACGGAACCTCGATCCGGAAATCATCGAGAGCCTTCCATACCCGCTCCGTCACCGCCGCCGATCCCCCAGCATCATGCACCGCCATCACCAGCCTCCAGAGTCCTTCTTGAAATCTACTCTCTATTGAAACAAGGCTCACGGTACATCATGATCGGGTCATTCTGCAAAGCGTTTTAAAGTGGTCCGATCTCCCTCACCAGGATCACGTCCAGAAAGCGTGGTCCATGCACGCCCTTGATGCGCGTCATCTCGATATCAGCCGTAGCCGACGGGCCTGAGACAAAGGTCGTCGCCAGTGAGGCCGTGGGCTGCAGGCGAGCGATCGCCTCAGGAACCGTCTCGACCACATCAGCCTCTTTGATAATGCAGAGGTGATAGTCCGGCACCAGCGACGCAGCGCGCCGTCCCTGCCCGGCAACATGCTGCAAAACAAAGCTTCCCGTCTCCGCGATCGCAACCGTCGCCATCGTCACGACGCCCTCAAAGGAGTCAAGCTCTGCCGGGCTGAACCCGCTGTCTTCCACCATCTCAAAGCCTGCAGGAAGCATCCCGCTAGGAACACCGGCAGGCACAACCAGCCGCCGCTTTCCACGCTCGGTCAGCAACCGCTCGACCGCCGCCGGAACATCGCCCGGTCCTACCTCCACAACATGCGCGTCATAGTCCGTCAACCGCTCCACAAGCTGGTTGAGAAGATGTTCCCGATCATGAGAAGCCGTTCGTTTGAACTCCCGCGGGATCGCCGTCCATCCTGCTTCGGCCTGCTCCGACGTCGATCCCTCACCGAGCGCCTTCCGGATGCGGCCAAGCATGACGGACCGCGCGTCCGACTGCGCTCTCTCATCCTGACGATCATTTGCCATCGCTGCCTCGCTTCTCCCACCACTCGCGAAAGGTCTCCGCGGGCATCGACTGCAGATCCCGCACCTGCGTCCATCCGCCAAGTAGCCCAGGGAGCCAGCCAATCCAGCCCTCACCCAGGCCGTCCTTCCGAACCAGCGGAGCCTCCGCCATGCGGCCCATCCGCTGCGCCGCACGAAAACGGCGCTCGCTTTTGAAGATCATCCCCATCGCCCGCATCGCCAGAGCCTCGACGTTCATCATGCCGTTCTGCTTTACGACCTTGTTGCGCAGATGGATCAGCACCTCTGGGATATTGATCTTGACCGGGCACACCTCATAGCAGGCGCCGCACAGCGACGAGGCATAGGGGAGCGACTGGGCATGCTCCATCTCCATCAGCTGCGGTGTCAGAATCGCCCCGATCGGCCCCGCATACACACTGCCGTATGCATGCCCACCAGTCTGCCGATACACCGGGCACGCGTTCTGGCACGCACCGCAGCGAATGCAGTTCAACGTCTGCCTGCCTTCGCTGTCCGCCAGGATCTCACTCCGCGCATTGTCCAGCAGCACGACATGAAACGCCTTCGGCCCATCCGTCGCATCGACCCCGGTCCAGATCGAGTTATACGGATTCATCCGTTCACCCGTCGCACTCCGAGGCAGGACCTGCAGCAGCACCTCAAGATCCTGAAACCGGGGAACCACCTTGTCGATCCCGGCGACCGTGATCAACGTCTCCGGCAGCGTCAGGCACATCCGGCCGTTGCCCTCGCTCTCGACCACGCAGACGCCCCCAGTCTCCGCGATCAGAAAGTTCGCCCCGCTGACGCCGGTCTTGACCCGTAGAAACTTCTCCCGCAGAAACATCCGCGCCGCATCCGCCAGATCCTGCGGCTTCTCGCCAAGTTCGGGGAGATTCATCGTCCGCTGGAAGATCTCGCGGATCTGCTGCCGATTCTTGTGCAGCGCCGGAACCACGATGTGCGACGGCTGATCCTCGCCAAGCTGAATGATTAGCTCCGCCAAATCCGTCTCGAAGGGCCGGATCCCGGCAGACTCCAGCGCGGAGTTCAGCTGGATCTCCTCGGTCGTCATCGACTTGATCTTGATGACCTCGTCGCTGCCCGTTGCCTTCACCAGGTTAACGATGATCCGGCGCGCCTCCGCCGCATCCCGCGCCCAGTGCACGACGCCGCCAGCCTTCGTGCAGTTCTCTTCAAACTGCTGGAGATACACATCGAGGTGCGCCATCGTGTGCTGGCGGATCTGCTTGCCGGCCTCGCGCAGCTCCTGCCAGTCCGGCATCTCGCCGACGACCTTCGCCCGCTTGCCCTGGATTACGTCGGTCGCATGACGAACGTTCTTGCGCAGCTGGGTCTCACCCATCGCCGCCCGCGCAGCCATCGGAAAGGTCGGTGCAGTCCTTGGATCCAAAGCCACTCCACTCATTGGCCCACCTCTCCCGCGCTCGTCTCGTCGCAGGCCAGAATCTCCGCCAGGTGCACCGTCTGCACGCCGGTCCGCTGCCGGTGGAGCGCCCCCTGTATATGCATCAGGCAGGAGTTATCGCACGCCGTGCAGGCCTCCGCTCGTGTGTTCAGAATCGCCGTCGTCTTCTCAGACAACATCGCGCTCGAGACCTCGGCGTTCTTGACCGCGAACGTCCCGCCAAAGCCGCAGCACTGCTCCAGTCCCTGCAGCTCCACCAGGTCGATGCCGCGCACCGCCCGCAGCAGGCGCATCGGCCCGTCGCCGAGATGCAGTGTTCGCAGGCCATGGCAGCTGGCGTGATAGGTCACGCGATGCGGATAGTATGCGCCGACATCCTCAAGACCGAGCCGCTTTGTAAGAAATTCGGAGAACTCAAAGACCTTCGGCAGCAGTTCCTGCACATCGCGCTGAAGCTGCACGTCCTTCAATTCCGCAGCCATCATCGGATAGTGGTCGCGCATCATCGCCACGCAGCTTGAGGACGGAACCACGACCGCCTCCGCTCCTTTGAACTGGGCTACAAACCGCGAGAGCAGCGGCAGCGCCTCCGCCTGGTAGCCAGTATTCCAGTGCATCTGGCCGCAGCAGGTCTGGCCCGCGGGGAACTCTACCGTGTGTCCCAGCCGCTCGAGGACTCGAACCACGGCCTTCCCTGTACCCGGAAAGAGCGTGTCGTTGTAGCAGGTAATAAAGAGTGCAACTCGCAGAACGGTCTCCTCGCCACGGCTTGCGCTGGCGCTCACACTACCATAGTTCAAAGCGACGAACCCGCTTCATTAGAGAGTATATTTCCCCATGGCAATCCCGGTCAGTTACGATGGGACGCGCAATACACTGGTTACACATTCACAACGCGCACCGCGCTACGAGGGACCTCTTGGGATCGAATCCATTCATCGGCGTCATCTATCACTGGATTGGCGGCTTCGCCTCGGCAACCAACTTCATCCCCTTCCGCGGGATTAAGCGCTGGTCGTGGGAGATCTACTGGCTCATCCAGGGATTCGCAGCATGGATCGTCGCTCCCGTCGTACTCGCGAGCATATTTGTTCCCCACCTCTATATGATCCTCCGTGCGGCTCCCTCCTCCGCAGTAGGCTATGCGGTCATGTGGGGTGTGCTTTGGGGGATGGGTGGTCTTACCTTTGGCCTCGCCATTCGCTACCTCGGAATCGCCCTCGGCTATGCCATCGCACTCGGCCTCTGCACCGCCTTCGGAACCCTTCTGCCGCCGCTCTTCCATGGCCAGCTGGGGACGATCGCCCACGAGACCTCCGGCCAGATCATCCTGCTCGGAGTCGCCGTCTGCGTCATCGCCGTTGCGGTAAACGGTGCCGCAGGGTTCTCGAAGGAAAAGGAGATCAGCGCCGATGAGAAGCTCGAGGCCGGTGAGGCTGACTTCTCCTTCGTCAAGGGAATCGCCGTCGCCATCTTCGCCGGCATCATGAGCTCCTGCTTTGCCTTTGGGCTCGATGCCGGTGCGCCGATCGCAAAGATCGCCAAGGCCCAGCTGCTCGCCGACCACCGTCTCGATCTCTGGCAAAATCTTCCCGTGCTGATCGTCGTCCTCTGGGGTGGCTTTGTGACCAACTTCATCTGGTCCGCCATCCTCATCCTGAAGAACCGCTCCATCGGGCAGTTCACCGGTGCCTCGGGGATGAACCCCATGCGCGCCGCCGCCACCCGTGGCGACACCCTCGTCGACTGGGACCCGCGTAACATGGCCGCCTTCGAGCGTCTCACGCCGCGCACACTCACGCTGAACTACCTCTTTGCCGCGCTCGCCGGAGTCATCTGGTACTTCCAATTCTTCTTCTACTCCATGGGTCAGACGAAGATGGGCAAGTACGACTTCTCCAGCTGGGCGCTTCACATGGCGAGCATCATCATCTTCGCCACTCTATGGGGCCTTGTCCTCCGTGAGTGGCGCGGAACCAGCCGGCGCACCAGGCTCCTGGTCGCCACCGGTCTCGGCCTTCTGATCGCCTCAACCGTCATCATCGGTTACGGCAACTACATCAAGGCCAT
>CAZZZQ010000144.1:0-7958 GCA_964658405.1 uncultured Sphingomonas sp. | reverse complement strand
TCCGGCGTCTCGGCATCCGCCCCGCCTGATGCCTTCACCAAGTTGGTGACGGAGCGTACATAGGGAATCGTGGTCTTCATCTGCACGATGCGCTGAGGGGCGCGATTTCCCGCGATTCCTCCGCCGGTGCGGTACACCGCCATCCGCATATTGTTGCTGCCGGTGGGCGTGAGGCGGCCGTGCACACCGTCGCCAAATGCGATCTCGCCGGTGATTCGGTCGAGCGTGTAGTGGCGATCCTCTGCGCCGGAGCTGCGCAGGTCCGCGACGCGCTCGTAAGGGACCCAGTTTTCGGCGCGGCTTGGCGTTACAGAATGCGAGAGCTCGCGAACCTGCAGCTGCTCCCCTGGCAGTACAGGACTGCGCGCCGTTCTGACTCGCTGGCCCGGAGCCGCGCTCCCGGAGCCGAGGATCTCGTAGGTGCTGGTCACAGCCTGAGTGGCCGACACCGTATTGAGGAGCACCATGCGAAGCGGCGCCGTAAGATCTGCGCCGCCTGCCCGCCATGGCACGCGGAGCCAGTGGCGACGCACGCCAAACAGGGTGCTCGCCTGGGCGGCGACCGGGGCAAGCAGCGTTACTTCGCCTGAGTAGGAGAAGGCGGCTGTGCCATCGACGACGCCGAAGCTCTGCCAGGCAGAGCCGTTCCAGCACTGCCATGCAATACGCTGAGAGGTTCCTTCTGCAAGCTGCCCCGCATTCTGGCGGCTGCTGTCGAAGACGAAGTACAGCGTCATGGGGAGCGTTGGCAGACCGAGTCCAGGCAGGGATTCAAAGCCGAAGTAGAGCGCCGGCTCCACGTCTGCCGATCGCCGGAAGAGAAGGACACCACTGCCCGGGGTGCGGAGGCTTTCGGATACATCTTCCGTCTGCCAGGCGTGTGTCACCAGCACGGTTGCGGAGCGGGACGCAGCCTGGTGCAGGCTGTAGCTTCCGAGAACGCTATGCAGAATGGGCGCCGACACGGTGGCCGGCTGGTACACATACTCGGGGACGCCGGGCTTCGACTCGCGCACGGAGTAGCCGGCCTCTTCCCCGTAGCTGTTGGCCGCCAGCCGTGCACGCAGCCAGAGCGCCGTTACTCCGCCGACGGTTGAGGACTGCAGCTCCGCCGGCACGACGAAGGACACTTCGCCCGATGCCGTGAAGGCGCGCGTACTGTCGCTGAAGCCGTTGCCGGTGTCCGGCTGAGCGGCTGCGGTCGTCATCATCCCAAGCTGCTGCCACACGGCACCGTCCCAGAACTCCCACGCAACCCGCGCGTTGCCGACTGCATTGACGCGGGGGACAGGAACATCCCCTTCTCCGACGGCCGGATTCGTCACGTTGAACTGAAGCTTTACCTGCGTTCCGGCAACGCCCAACAGTTCAGCCTGCGCGAGGTAGAGCGTGTCGCCGAACCGTGGCCGCTCTCCGAATGGGAAGAAGTCTTTGTCGAGCTCGAGCGTGCGGCTGCCGGAGGATGCCTGCGCGAAACGAATGCCGTCGCCGCCCAGCGTGCGCTCGAGCGTCAGGGAGCGGGCATGCACTGCCGCGGCCAGCGGGCTCAGCAGGCGACAGCGCAGCCAGTAGGCCTCGGTGCCTTCTACAGTTGTCTGGGGAAACGATGGCAGGTCATTGAAGACGATGTCGCCACTTTGAGTCATGGCGTTGGTGTCATCGCTTGCGGGGGTCAGCGGCAGAGCCTCCAAGCCATTCCAGATCTCCCACGCAACAGCCGGCGGCGTTGCGGAGGAGACCTCCTCAAGATCGAAGCTCAGCACGAGCTGGCGGAGCGCCTGCCTGCCAAAGAAGGAGGCGTCACCGACCCAGAAGGCGTGCTCCATCGGCGAGCCCCCGGTGAAGACGGGAACGGGCTGCTCCGCGGGGACGGTGAGCAGCGGAGCGAGGTCAGTGTAGCGGTCGCTCTCCGGCACCTGCACCATCAGGCGATCGAGTTGCGCGGTGGAGACGACCAGTTCGTGATCCGTCTCGAAGATCACCGGCTTACTCTCGCCCGGGCTCGGCGCGGAGGCCACCTGCACGCCCGCAGGCACGACGGCCGCGATCGTCGCGCCCGGAACCGGTGTGAAGGTCAGCGGAACCCTGGCTGGCTGCGGTGGGAGGACCGTCACACCCAACTGCTCCAGACAGAGCACGCGATGCTGATCGGAGACACGGTTGATGCGCTCGACTACAAGCTCGGCGAAGCGGCCGAAGACCTGCACCAGACCAGCGGCGGCATCGCGACGGCCCGGGTCCGCCGTCCATCCGGGGATCTCCTGCGCCAGGCGGCGGTGCGCCTCGGCGATCAGCTCGGAGCGTGTGCGTGGATCGACTGCGGGAGCGGCCGGCGTCATGAGCGCCCCTGCAGATAGAACGGGTAGACCATGTTGTAACGGCTGTTGGTGCGCAGGATTCTATAGACGAGGTGGATTGCGAGGACCTCGCCGGCGGGTCTGACCTCCAGCTCCAGTAGCTCAATGCGACGCTCCCAGACCTCGAGCGCCTGCCTGACCTCGTAGGCAGCGCGACTTGCGGTGGCGGCGTTGTTGGGTGCGAAGACTAATTGATTCAAGCCGCTCCCGAAGTCCGGCCGCATGACCCGCTCGCCGTGCGCAGTGCTGAGGATGGTCCAGATGGACTGCCGGACGCTGACCTCATAGGAGGCAAGACACGCCTCGCCGTCCGTAATTTCTACGGGGAAGCTCCAGCCGACGCCGAGAAAGTCGATGCTCATCGCGCTCTCCTATCCGACCAGGACCGTGCCAGCGGCGATTACGGTGCCGGCGGGCATGTCTGCCGGATCATTGCAGGTCATGGCCTTGTCGCCATTGCGGACGGCGGCGTTGCTGTTGATCAGGACGGTCAGGCTGCCGGCGGGGACACTGGCCTGATTCTTGGGCGGCATCTGGAAGCTGACGCCCGGCGGCATGGGCATGTGCGGCGGAGTGTTGATCGCTTTGCTTGCAACGGTGGCGGCCGGCAGCCCGCTGATCAGGACGTTCTGGCTTAGGCCGGCCTGGAACTGTCCAGTGAAGGGATGCGGCAGTGGCGTCGGGATCGGCCCCGCCGCGCTGGGCACCATGACGATGTGCACGTCCACGGCGACTACCTTGTCGCCAAGCTTCGCTGCGGGCTGTCCCATGATGCTCCTCTTTCTATCGCTGTAACGTGGTGCTTGCTTCAGTTCAGGTTGATCAGGCTGCCTTTGATATTGGCTTGGCCCGAGGCGGTGACGTTGATATCCTGCGAGCCCTTGATTGCGACGGCCGCTGTGGAGGTGATCTCCACGCCGGCGCCGGTAAGGGTGAGTTTGCCCTGTGCTTCGAGCTTCAGATCGCCGGCGGTGTGGATGGTGATGCTATTGTCCGCAGTTGCAATCGTGATGCTGTTCTTTCCACTCTTGTCGATGATCTCGATCTTTTCCGCGCCTTCCGTATCGTCCATACGAACGATGTGGCCGCTGCGCGACTTCAGAAAGCGATAGTTGTTCTTGCCGTCGGAGTTTGTATCCGGAGGTTTATCAACGCCGTTCCAGAGAGCCCCGAGTACGTAGGGGTGATCGACCGATCCCTGTTCGAAGGCGATCAGCACCTCGTCGCCCACCTCCGGCAACAGGTACAGGCCGTGATCCTTGCCGGCCATGGGCGTCACGATTCGCGCCCAGTAGCTTTCGTCGCTCTCATCGAGCCAGGGAAACTTCACCTTGACGCGGCCCATTCCTTCCAAATCGTGATTGTCGGTGACGAGCGCCATCGCGACCCCGAGCGGGTGCGCCGCGCGCCGGTGCAGCAGCAGGTTGGAGAGCGTTCCCTGGATCATAGGGCGTTCCTTCTGGCTTCAAAGCTGGTGCGGTAGCCGTTGTGGCTGTAGCGATGGGTGGCCGAGGTGACGTAATAGAGCCCGCTGTAGGCAATGCCGAGTCCATCGAGGTGCACCGTAATGCCGGCGCGCAGATCGGTGCGGCCGTTCAACTCGCATTCGGCCCGAATGTAGTCGAGCGCCATCCGCTGCAGCCGGGCCTTTGCGACCTGGTCGGTATCGGCCTGGCTGGACATCGGGTGCGTGCCGCCGCTCCATTGAGCATCGCCAAACGCTTTGTTGGCCGCAGCGGGGCCGAGCGTTTTGCCACTCATGGTTGCGCTCTCGTCGTCGCTTGAACTCTGGCCGACACGAGCGCTTTTACTGGCGGCATCCCACGAGCGCATGGTCACGGCTCCGGTCTGCTGCATGGAGGTGCGGTAGATGCTGATCTGTTGCAGATCTCCCGGATAGCTGAGCTTGAGGCTCTCCGAGGCTGTGTGTTTTCGGGCGCGAAAGATCAGGCTGCGGTCGCGTACAAAGATCTCGTATCCGATCCGCTGGGCGCGAGCCTCCAGGAACTCCGCGTTGGTCTGGTTGTTCTGCAGCACGTAGGGATAAACCTCGTTGGTTGCTTCGGTCTCTGCGGTCAGACCGTACTGACCTGCGATCTGCTGCACAATGTCGCTGTCGGTCATATGGGTGAAGGAGTGCGTCTGCCGGCCCCGCATCAGCCGGTGGGCGCGGTCGTAGCCACGCACGACGAAGCGCGGTACATGGCCGGCGGCGCAGACCAGCTCCGATCCGGTGATCTCCCCGGTTAGGAGGGTCTCGGTCTGATCCACGTAACCCAGTTTGATCTGCAGCGTCTTGCCGATGTCAAAGATCTCGGCATCACTCCACTTCATGCCCGGTTTGGCAGGATCCGCACCCCAGTTCATGAGTGTGAGCGAACAGGTGGCGGGGTGCTGCACCTCCTCCCGCAGGGAAACGGCCAGCAGATCCTGGGCCGCCTCGATGGGGAGCGGCATGCCGTCCACCGTTACGTTTACGACGGGTACAAGGTTGAGGGCGTTGGAGGGCATTACGTCAGGACTCCAGCGTGGGGATCATCAGCACGCGGCCCGGTCGCAGGTCGAGGGGGTCGGTGATGCGATTGGCAAGGGCGATGGGCCGCCACAGTGCATCATTATGCAGGGTGTCGCGGGCGATGCTGGCGAGCGTGTCTCCAGGATTGACGACATAAATCTTGTGGACATCGGCGGAGTGCGCCTCGGTACTGCCATCCGGTTTGGGCGGGATCCATTGAGTGAAGCTGCAGTTGAGTTCGGCCCGCAACGGTGTGCCCTTGGAGCTGAAGTAGGAGAAGTTCTGGGTAATGGTGCTCGCATGGCCCACGAAAAGTACTTTGCCGTGTGGGTACCCATCTCCCCACATCAGTTGACAGAGCGGTGGGCGATGGAGGTCCACATCCATCCGCAGCAGATTCGTGACCGCTGAGGTGTACTTCCGCACATCTTCGGGATCATGGTCACCATCCGGCTCCGTAGTATCGAATAAGAGATGAAAGCCCAGGGTGTCCAGTGTCCAGTGCTGGAACTGGTTCAGCAGAAACGTCGCATGCGCCGAGGGTGGTGGATTGGGGGTGTCCGCCCATTTTGCGCCCAACGTGTGAACCAGGGTGGAGGGATTGAACATCACCTGAAAACCGTGGTTGTCCTTCAAGAAGCGCTGTTCCGGGTTTCCTGTCTTCTTCTCGACGACGATCGACATCTTGGAGATGGTGGTCGCTTTGCCATTAATGGCGCTGTTGTCCTGCGAGTCGATGAGTCCTGTGACCGAGCCGCCTATTCCCATGTGCTCACCCCACGACGTTCTGCTTCCAGTTCCATGGTTCGAGCGAAGCGATGCATCACCTGTTCTGCAAGCTCATCCAGATCGAGGTTGCCGAGGGCGCTGAGTTGGGTCGCTGACGTGTTGGAGGGGCTTACCGCTCTTGCAGTGTCGCGGTCCGACTCGCGGGATGTACCTCGTTGCGTTGAAGCTCCTATCGGGTGGACGGGATCACCTTCGCTCCGATCGACTCTGGCCAGGGCGGTTGGAGTACCGGTCGACGCATCCGCCTGAACGACCTCTACGGGACCGACCTCCCGCTGCGTGGGGATACCGCCGACCGTGTCGTGACGTGCCGAGACAACCGTCGTTTTTGCTGCGGGCGGAGGCTGAGGTCTCTGAGCTGCAGAGGGGGGCGGCTGCCGGTCCACCTTGACGGGCGGCGGATAGGGCTGAGCAACGAGAGGCGGTTCGGGCTGTTCGATCTGGCCCATGCCTCCGGCCAAAAGGCTGGCCATGCCGTTCGCCAAGCCTTTTATAGACGCAGGCTGCTGATACATTTGTGTAATCTCGTCCGCGGTTAGATCCGGTGGGTCGCCGGGCAGCTTCGGTTTTTCTTTCTTCTTCTCGTCTTCCGTCGCTGCAGCGCCTGCCTTCGGGGTCGTTCCGGCGGTTGGCTCGGTGTCTCTTTTCCGGACCGGGGAGAGAGGCGGCGGGGTTGTGGGGTGCACGGTGGCCTGGACTACAGGTAAGGTCTCGACCTCGCGCTCCGTTGGAATGCCGGCTACCGAGGCGTGTGTTGCTTTGACAGGGCTCGCTTGTACGGGCGGCGAGAGGGGCTTCGGTACCAGTGGCTGGATTGGGCTCGCTTCGGGCTCGGGCAGCAGATCCTCCGATTGACCGATCTCGCCCATTCCTCCCGCGATCAACGCGTTCCTCGCGCTCGCAAAGCCTTCCACGTACGCGGGCTGATCATACATCTGGGTGATCTCTGCGTCCTCCAGATGGGGTGTGCCAAAGGGCATCGCTGGTTTTGGTTTTTCTGCCGTGGGGCCTGGCGATGCGGCGCTTTTTGGCGTGGTCGAGCCCGGTGAGTTTCCAGTTGCGGGTTGTGCTGCGGCTGCCTGTTCATGAGCGTCCTTTTGCTCTGTCGACATACTGGCAACGCCTGCGGGTGGCGAAGTCTCCTGCGTGGCGACGCCGGCTGCGGCGGCTGCGCGCAGATCCAGCGGAACTCCCGGTACGACCCTCGCGCGCTGCGCCGGGGAGTGCCGCGGGCTCATGGAGCCGCTCCATCCATAGTCCGTGTTCTCATCGGTCCGCCAACGCCTCTCGATCTCATGGACAAACTGCCGGATGGCGATCCCGGGCAGATCCGTCAGGTTATACAGGTCCGCCTGCTTGATCATGTACGCGTCATGATGACGCTTCAGGATCGCTCGCCCCCATGCCTCCAGACTCTCCTCCATCGTTCCTCCTTTCGGCGCTGCTGCGTTACAGCGAAGCGAGCGCCGAGACGCCGCCCATTGCCATGCCGGTCACATTGAGGTCCTTGCTGATTCCGCGATGAACCAGCTCGATGCTCTCAATCGCTACTGCGGACTGTCCCGCATTGAAGACCGGACCGGTCCACTTCACCGGGTAGGCTTCTTTGAAGTTCCAACGCCACATCTCGAGCAGGTTGCTGGTCATCAGTACGATTGACCCGTTACGCCGCGTGATCTTGCCTGCGATTGCATCGGAATGCCACAGCCACAGCATGTCCGCCGTGGTCAAGCCTCGCTTCAGGACCAGCCGTGTGTGTTTGACGCCCGCTACGCGGGTCTCTTCGTAGTCGTTCTGGCCGCCCTCAGGGACAGGAAAGGTCTTGATCTCTGCCTGCAGGCCGGATACTTCGGTGAACCCGCCTACGAGCAGCCCGTCGATCTCTACCTCGAAGTGATGCGCCATCGCCGGATCAATTCGGTTGCCCAGGCCAAGACTGGCGGCGATGCCTGCCACCATGCCAAGACCCACCATTGCCGTACCCGCGTTGAAGCCGAAGCTGCCCATCAGTGTCCTCGTTCCTGCGGAGTGTTCAAGCGCTCGTTCATCTTCGAGAGCTCCTGCACCCAGCGTCGCCGTTCAAGATGATCCAGCTGCATGATCTGGTCGAAGGGCCAGTGGAAGTAGTACGCGAGGTACGCTACCTCTCCGCGAAGCTGCTCCGGAGGGTAGCTCATGCTTCCCCCACGCGGCCGACCTCGACCTCGAAGCGTGTCTCACAGTGGGGGCAGGCTACACCCACCCTGGAGTGGCCGGTGCTATTGATGCGCCGGTAAAAGTCTTGTAGATAGGCGAGG
>CAZZZQ010000143.1:0-7959 GCA_964658405.1 uncultured Sphingomonas sp. | reverse complement strand
ACCATCAGCGACATCCTCGTCAACACCTTCGACACCGTCTACGTCGAGCGTCGCGGCATCCTCGAAAAGACCGCCATCACCTTCCGCGACAACGCGCACCTGATGCACATCATCGACAAGATCGTCTCCGCGGTCGGGCGCCGCATCGACGAGTCCTCGCCCATGGTCGACGCGCGACTGCTCGATGGATCACGCGTCAACGTCATCATCCCTCCACTCGCCGTCGATGGGCCTCTGCTCTCCATCCGCCGCTTCGGGAGATCGCCGCTGACCGCCGACGATCTGCTTCGCAACCGCACCCTCATCCCGCAGATGCTCGAGCTGTTGCAGTGCGCCGTTCGCGGTCGGCTCAACATCGTCGTCTCCGGCGGGACCGGCGCGGGCAAGACCACGCTGCTCAACATCCTCTCCGGCTATATCTCGGCAGCGGAGCGCATCGTCACCATCGAGGACTCCGCCGAACTCCAGATCAAGCAGCAGCACGTCGCCCGCCTCGAGTGCCGGCTGCCGAACCTCGAGGGCAAGGGAGCCATCCGTCAGCGGGAGCTCGTCATCAACGCGCTGCGCATGCGGCCCGACCGCATCATCCTTGGGGAGGTCCGCGGCGAAGAGGCGCTCGACATGCTGCAGGCCATGAACACTGGCCACGATGGTTCGATTACAACCGTCCACGCGAACAATCCGCGTGACGCCATCGCCCGCATCGAGACCATGACACTGATGGGGAACGTTCTGCTTCCCGAGCGTGCGATCCGCGCCCAGATCGCCTCGGCCATCCACCTGATCGTGCAGATCTCGCGCATGAGTGACGGCACGCGCCGCATCACGCATATCAGCGAGATCACCGGAACCAGCGGCGACGTCCTCAGCATGCAGGACATCTTCGTCTTCGAGAAGCAGGGTCTCGGCGCGAATGGCCAGGTGAAAGGCCGCTTCATCGCCACTGGCATCGTCCCGAAGTTCGCCGAGCATCTCACGGCCGCCGGCTTCCCGCTCCCGCTCCGCTTCATGGATCACTCGGTCGAGGTCTAGGCGAAACCATGATCACTCTCGTCTTTGCATCCACCAGCATCCTCGTCACAAGCCTTCTACTCGTCCTCTTCTACACGCGCGCTTCGAACTCTGAAAATATCCTGCAGGACAGGTTGCGCGACATTCGTAATCCACGCCGTGCAGCGGTCGAGACTGCGGAGGACCTGCCTTCGGCCTCCGAAAAGCAGACCGCTCTCGCAGGACGCATCGATACCTTCCTTCATAGCTCCCCGACCACGGACAGGCTCCGGAGACGGCTGCAGCAGGCGAACAGCCGGATGACCGTCGGCTCCTTCCTTTTGCTCAGCCTTGGGGCGGCAGTCACGGCGGCTCTTGTCTGCGTCTCAATCGTTCCTTTTGCGCCACTGATCCTCGGAGCCTTCGCGGCCGGCGGAACGCTTCCCTGGCTTTGGCTGCGTCATCGCCGATCTGTCCGCATGGAGGCCTTTCGCCAGGCGCTACCCGACGCCATCGACCTGATGGCTCGCGCCCTGCGTGCCGGGCACTCCGTCCAGCAGACGATGGAGCTGATCGCCGAGCAGTCTCCGCAGCCACTCGCAGCTGAGTTCGCCCAGGTGCACCAGGAGCAGATGTTCGGCGTCCCCTTCCGCGACACGCTCCTCCACATGAGCAGCCGCGTCGAGTCGCAGGATCTCCACTTCGTAGTCACTGCGATCCTGGTCCAGAAGGAGACGGGCGGCGACCTGATCGAGATCCTGGACCGTACCACCGCTCTCATCCGCGACCGGGCGCGGGTTGAAGGGGAGGTCCGCGTGTATACCGCGCAGGGCCGGCTCTCGGGATGGGTGCTCTCGTTGCTTCCGGTCGCCATGCTGGCTGCGATGTTAATCTTGAGCCCGGCTTACGCGGCAACCCTGTTCCACACACCGGTCGGGCAGAAACTGCTCGGCACAGGCTGCGCCATGATCCTCACCGGCTGCTTCATCATCCGCCGAATCGTCGACGTGGAGGTTTAGCGCATGAGCCCACTCCTGACCCTGTCGATCGCAGCGACACTCTTTCTCGCCTTCGCCTGCGCCCTCTCCTTTCTCTTCGCAGGCTCACCGCAGGCGACCACGCAGCGCATTCAGCAGATCGCCCGCAGCCGCGGGAGCTCCCCACTCCGGCGCTTCGATCGCGCTACCTGCGCCCGCGCGATCACCGCCATCGCACGTTGGCTTCGCGCCCACCTTGGACTCACAGAGCGCGCAGGCCTGGGCGACCGGCTCATCGCTGCGGGCCATCGCAGTCCGCTTGCGATTGATCTCTACACCGCCGCGCGAATCCTGGGCCCGGTTGCGATTCTGCTTCCGGCATGCCTTGTCCCCTTCGGCAGAGCCTTCTGGATCATGGCGCTGCCAGCCATCGCCTATCTCCTGCCGGACCTGGTCCTCGGACACCTCATCCGCCGGCGCCGTGCGGCCCTTCGCAAAAGCCTGCCCGATGCAATCGACCTGCTCGTCATCTGTGTCGACGCCGGCCTCGGCCTCGATCAGGCGATGCTCCGCGTCGCGGAGGAGCTGAAAGGCACCCATCCAGCGATCCACGAAGAGTTGATGCAGATCAACCGCGAGCAGCGCGCCGGACTGCCGCGCGTGACCGCATGGGAGTTGATGGCGCGCCGCGTCGGTCTCGCCGAGATCGACGCCTTCGTCAGCATGCTGATGCAGACCGAGCGCTTCGGAACGCCCATCTCCCGCGCCCTCAGCCAGTTTGCCGCAACCACACGCATGAAGCGCACGCAGCGGGCCGAGGAGAACGCCGCGCGGACCACCGTGAAGATCATCTTCCCGCTCGTCCTCTTCATCTTCCCCAGCATCTTTATCGTGCTGCTTGGCCCAGCCGTCATCACCATCATGGCCAGCCTCGATACCTTCTAGAGCAAAGACATCGCAGCACAACTATGCATCCTGAGCGAAGTCGAAGGACCTGCGGTTGCGCCTTCACTAAAGCCAACGCCACATCTGCCGATACATCAGACATCACCGTTCACAGAAACGAGATGCGATGCCCTCCCCTGTTGTTCTTCTCCTCAGCGTCTGTCTTACCGGAGCCCTCACATGGGGCCTTACCCACTGCGGTGTGATGGGCTCCGGCAGTTGACCTCCCACGCATCAACGAAGACCCTCTGCATGGCGAAGACCGCGTTCGGCGAGCCGGTCTGCACAGAGCTCATATTTGCCAATAGCCTCTGCACGCGAATCGTCGGACTCCTCGGACGCCGCACACTCACGCCCGGGACAGGCATGTGGCTTGTCCCCTGCACCAGCGTCCACACGATCGGCATGCGCTTCGACCTCGACCTCGTCGCACTGGATCGTGGGATGCACGTCGTCAGACTTCTCCGGTGCGTTCGCCCATGCCGCGTTGCTCTCCTGCCGTTGCGGACACGCAGCGTCGTAGAGCTGGCCGCTGGTCAGATTGATGCGACTGGTCTTGCCGTTGGCGATCATCTATCGGCGTATGCCAAGGCGCCCTGACGCCGGGCGGGCGCCACTTCGTGGGTACAGGACGCTTCGCGTAGAGGCTAGTAGCCGGCGTCGCCGATCTTCTTCGTTGTCACCACACCATACTTCGAAGCCAGCCCGCCAATCTCGCTCGCCTTCCCGATAATCACCATTACATAGTTGTCCGCCGGGAAGTCCGTATCGATGACACGGTTGGCCTCGCCCATCGTCGTCGCCTGCTCCGCCGTCAGCTCCGCGTTGAACTGCTTCCGGCTGATTCCCTCGATCGTCAGCAGCGCAAGCTCGTGTGCCAGCGCCGGCGAGGTCTCAAGCGACGGCGGAAAGGTGCCGCGCAAATAGTTCTTCGACGAGGTCAGATCCTCAGCCTTGAACGGATGCGCGTGCAGCCGCGCCAACACCTCGAAGCTCTTGTCGATCGCCGGACCGGTCATCGCATTCTTCGTAAAGGTCGACATGCGAAACGCCCCCGGCTCCTTCAGCAGCTGGAAGCTCGAACTGGCACCGTAGCTGTACCCCGACTTCACACGCAGCTCCTCGTTGAACATCGACGTGAAGCGGCCGCCAAAGAGCGTATTCACCACCTCGACCGGAGCACGGTCGGGCGAGCTATCCGCCAGCCCGACATTTCCGATGGCAAAGTAGGTCTGGGTCGCATCCGGCTTGTCGATCAGCACGACACGCTTCCCCGTAACCGGCTTCATCGCCGGAACGATCACCGGCGCAGGAGCCACCCCCTGCCACCCTCCGAAGAGGGCTTTAAGCTTCGTCTCCATCACTGAAGCGTCGAAGTCGCCGACCACTGCAAGCACCGCGTTCGCCGGAGTAAAGTTCTTCGCATAGCTCGCCGCCACATCCGTCCGTGTCATCGTTCCTACACTGGCGACGTCGCCCGTCGCAGGGCGGCCATACGGATGCGCACCGTACAGTGCCTTCATAAAATAGGGCCCGAGGACCGCCTGCGGATTGTCCTTCGCACCCCGCAGTGCGTCCTGCCGCTGCGCCACCAGCTTCTTGACCTCGTCCTCCGGAAAGGAAGGGTGCAGCACCACGTCAGCCAGCAAACCAAGCGCGGTGTCCGTGTCCTTCTTCAGAAAATCGATCGAAGCGCTGGTATAGTCCAGCGTCGTCCGCGCGTTGTAGACCAGCCCGATAAAATCCATGTCGGCTGAGATCTGATCCGCCGAACGCGTTGCTGTCCCTTTGCGCAGCAGGTCGGCCGTCAGCGATCCAAGCCCCTCTTTACCTGCCGGGTCAGCGACCGACCCCGACCGCAGCGCAAGCTCTGCACTTATCAGCGGCAGCTCATGTTTCTCCAGCAGAAGCACGATCAGCCCGTTGGCCAGCTTGACCTGCTTCGCCTCGGGCAGCTGGTACACATCAAAGGTCTTCTCCGGCGGCAGCACCTGCGCACGCGCGCCCAGGCCGCTCACTAGAACTGCCGCTACTCCAAGCGTGATCCCCCACTGCATGCGCATCATTTCGCCTCCCCCTTCGGCGTCGCAGCCGGTGGTGCGGTCGGGACGAGGATCGCCACCGTCCGGTTCGTCTTGATCAGGTACTGCTTCATCACGCGCTGCACATCAGCAGCCGTAATCTTCGCGTACTCCTGCTCGACCCCGCCGAGCTTGTGATAATCGCCGAAGAGCACCTCGTAGTTACCGATCGCGCTCGCCCGCCCGTTGATCGATCGCAGTCCGCGATAGTATGCAGCGATCGCCTGGTTCTTCGACTTCTGGAGCTCTTTCTCGCCCGGCCCCTCAGCCGTCAGTTTGTTGATCTCCACGTCGATCGCCTTCTCGACCTGCTCCGCCGTCACACCCTTGCGCGGCTGTGCCTCGACGAGAAACAGGCTCGGATCGATGGTGGCCCGCAGGCCGGTGTTGACCGACACCGCAAGCTGCTGATTATCCACCAGCGCCTGGTAGAGCCGCGAGCTTTGCCCGGTCGTCAGCAGGTTGTCGATCAGCTGGAAAACATCGTAGTCCGGCGACTTCGCATCGACCGCGTGATAGCCCATATTCAGCAAAGGAAGCTGCGCGAGCTTATCAACCGAGACACGCCGTTCGCCAAGCTGCACAGGCTCCTTCGTCCGCACCGGAGGTGGAGGCGTGTGCGACGGAATCGGCTCCATATACTTGTCAGCCAGCCGGAAGACCTCTGCTGCCTTCACGCCGCCAACGACGACCATGGTCGCGTTGGACGGCGAGTAGCCCATGGCAAAGTAGGCCTGCAGATCTTCCATCGTCCAGCTCTCGATGTCGGTCGGCCATCCAAGCACAGGCCAGTGGTAGGGTGCCGCAATAAAAGCAGCCGCGTTCATCTGCTCCCTGAGAATCCCCGGATTGCTGTTGTCCACTGACAGGCGGCGCTCGGAGTACACGACCTGCCGCTCACTCGCGATCACCTTCGGATCGAAGGCCAGGTTCTGCACGCGATCGGCTTCGAGGTCGAAGATCGTCTCGAGCGCAGGCGAAGGAAACCAGTTCTCATAGACCGTCACATCGTTCGAGGTGTACGCGTTGTTCTCGCCGCCTGCGAGCGCCATGACGGTGTCGAACTCGCCGTGCCCGTACTTCTTCGCGCCATTGAACATCATGTGCTCGAAGAAGTGCGAGATCCCCGTGATGCCTTCATGCTCGTTTCGCGAACCCACGCGGAAAAAGGTGTACATCGCGACGTTCGGAATCGACGGGTCTTCCGCAACAAGAATCTTCATCCCGTTCTTGAGCGTGTGCTCCTGGATGGGGAAGCCCTGGGCAGCGACAGGAAGAACCATCGCAGAGGACAGCAGGCAGAGAAAGACCGGGCGCAACAGGGATCTGTTCATGGCGTGTGGAACCAAGATAGCCGAAATTCCGCCCCAGGCATACAGCCGCTGCAGTCACCGACGCCCGGGCACCCCACCCTCGCCCGCGCTATCGGCAAGGGTGAGACGATGACCCTGCTACGGCGCAGGCTGCAGCCAGCTCCCCGGCGTCGATCGCGAGACAGCGACCTCATCCTCAGACATCTCCGCCAGCACATCCGCGAAGAGCGGCGTCGTCATGTAGCGCTCTCCCGTATCCGGCAACATGCAGAGCACTGTCGAGCCCTTCGGAGCCTTCGCGCAGACCTCGATCGCCGCCGCAAAGGTCGCGCCCGAGGTGATCCCTACGAAGATCCCCTCCTTCCGCGCAAGCTCCCTGCTCCACCGCATCGCCTCCCCGTTCGAAACGAGCAGCACCTCATCGATCATCTTCATATCTACGGCATCGCCGACCAGCTTGGCGATAAAGTCCGGGCTCCAGCCCTGCTGCGGATGCGGCTTCCACGCCGGATGACTTACCTTCGCAGATCCGTCGCTGTTTCGCTCCTGCGCCAGACCGCTCGTCAGCATGGGCGCATCCTGCGGCTCGCAGACGACGATCTTCGTCTCCGGCCGCTCCTTTGCCAGCACACGGCCGACGCCTTTCAGCGTCCCGCCTGTCCCGAAGCCGGTCACCCAGTAGTCCAGCCGCTCGCCCGCAAAGTCGTCGATGATCTCCATAGCCGTCGTCCGCGAGTGCATCTCCGCGTTGGCCTCGTTGAGGAACTGCTGCGGCATAAACCAGCCGTGCGCCTCCGCCAGCTCTGTTGCCTTCGCGACCATTCCAAGCCCGCGCCCGGCCGCAGGCGTCAGCACGACCTTCGCGCCAAGAAACCGCATCAGCTTACGCCGCTCAATGCTGAAGGTCTCCGCCATCACGACCACGAGCGGATAGCCCTTCTGCGCACAGACCATCGCCAGACCGATCCCCGTATTGCCGCTCGTGGCCTCGACCACGGTCTGCCCGGGCTTTAGCCGGCCCGAGCGTTCGGCATCTTCGATGACGCCAAGGGCGAGCCGATCCTTCACCGATCCGAGCGGGTTGAACGCCTCCACCTTCACATAAAGCCGGACGTCCGGTGGCGCCAGCGTGTTGATGCGAACGACCGGCGTGTCCCCCACGGTCTCGAGAATGTTGGCGTATAGTCGTCCCATAAAACGCTCCTCCGGCTGCACACGCAGCCTCTTCATTTAGAAATGATTCAGGCAAGATCACGATACGCCATCGGCAGTTGGTTATGAGCGTTCAGAAACTTGCTCCCGCCAGGGTGCGTCTAACTGCCTGACGGCGCGTTGAGAAATCGCGATCCGCCCCGTCGGGGACCATCAGGCCGCCGTTCGAAGAAGGCAATCATGTCCCGTATCTCGCAACTCATTCTCGCGCCTGTTCTCTTCGCCGCAGCCCTCACCGCCCAGGAACGGACCGGCATTCCCCGGTCGCCGATCAAGAAGATCGTTCTTGACGTCGTGGTGACTCCAAAGTCAGGGGTTCCTGTAGCCGAGCTTCGTCAGCAGGACTTCACCCTGCTGGATAACAAGGCCGCGCAACCGATTACCTCCTTCAGAGCCATGGGAGGAAGTGCGGCACCGATCGAGACCGTGCTGGTCGTAGAC
>CAZZZQ010000142.1:0-8025 GCA_964658405.1 uncultured Sphingomonas sp. | reverse complement strand
CGCTTACCCCCTATCAATCGGCGCTGTTCAACTCGCTCGACAACGTCCCTTTCGGCTCCCCTGTCCCGAATCCATTTCCGCCGACGCCGGCCGTTGCCGCCTATCTTCGTCAGCGCCCGCTTGAGCTCTACGCCGGGGTGGCGTTTGAAGGCAACCAGCTCTCGTTCGGAAAGCAGGAGATCTACTGGGGTCCAACGACCATGGGACCGTGGTCTTTTTCAAGCAACGCCGAACCAACCTACAACCTGCGGCTGGTCTCCACACGCCCCCATCCCTTTCCTTTTCTGCCTGAACTAGGGACCTATAAGTTCGACTTCACCTTTGGCAAGCTCTCTGGCCATAAGTATCCGGCGCGCCCCTACTTCAATGGGCAGAAGGTTGATCTGACCTTTGGCAAGAATCTTGAGATCAGCTTCACGCGGTGGTCCATCCTCTTCGGCGTCGGCCATCCCATGACCCTCGGTCACCTGAAGGACAATCTGTTCAGCTCGAACTCGACGGGCGCAAGCTTCGCGTATGGTGACCGAACCGACCCAGGCGATCGCAAGAGCAACTTTGACTTCCGCCTGCATGTCCCTGGACTCAACAACATGGTCACCATTTACGCAGATGCCTACGCAGACGATGAGCTGAACCCCATCGACGCGCCCCGGCGCGTAGCGTGGGCTCCTGGAATCTACTTCGCGCGCCTTCCGTACCTTCCCCACATGGACCTGCGCTTCGAGATGGCCAGCTCCGAAGAGCTCGCCCGGGATGAAGGCGGCACACGGTTCTTCATCAACAATCAGTACCGGGACGGCAACACAAATAAGGGCTTCCTGCTCGGCAACGCCGTGGGCCGCGATGCGCGCGCCTTTGAAGGACGAACAAGCTATTGGTTCACCGCACGCACGCGCGTGGAAGCAGGCTACCGCCAGACCAAGGGAGGAAAGTTCTTACCCGGCGAGAGCACGATCAGTGACGGCTTTGTGAATGCGTCCTACGCCATCACGCCCGAGTGGTCCGCCCAGCTGTTCAGCCAGTACGAGCGCTTTCTGGTCCCGTCATATATGGTCGGCTCGCAGCACAACGAGAGCGGATGGCTGCAGATCACATGGAATCCCAAACTACACGTAACGCCGTAGGCAGCGCTCACCGTCCACTCCAGAGCAACCCGGGCAGCTGCCGCCTGCTCTCAATCACTTAGAAAGCCGAGGAAACGATGACACAGAATGCAAATGAGCAGAAGCATACCGCTGTGGAGCCATCCGGGCCGAGGGGTGATAATCCCTCCACCGCAGGACCAGGCGAGACCAAGGTCCAGTCCGATACGCCCGAGAATAAGCAGGGCCACATCAATCCGTCCGCTCCGGAAGACTCTAATACGACTCCGGGAACGGTTTCAGAGAAGTAGCTCTGGCTTCGCACCGTGCAAAAGCTCTTCAGGGCTGGCTCCCTCTACAAAGGGCAGTAGAATATCGGCTGGGGCCTATAGCTCAATTGGTTAGAGCAGCAAACTCATAATTTGTTGGTTCCAGGTTCAAGTCCTGGTGGGCCCACCACTTCTGAACTTTAGTCCGCGATCTACGGTGGTCCTGCCAATCAGGTAGGATGGACGCGTCTATGATCCCGACCCTGCGCACGCTCGCCGCCCTCACCCTTGTCGCCTTCTCGACATCCGTCTCCTTCGCCCAGGCCGCACCGACCTTGCTCGTCGATCTTGACCATCGGCCCGCGACCAGTCTTGACGGCGAATGGCACGTCATCGTCGATCCCTACTTCGGCGGCCTGTACAGCTTCCACCGCGAGATCAAAAAGAACGGCTATTTTCA
The DNA here is from genome assembly GCA_964658405.1 of uncultured Sphingomonas sp. Taxonomy (GTDB): domain Bacteria; phylum Acidobacteriota; class Terriglobia; order Terriglobales; family Acidobacteriaceae; genus Edaphobacter. The sequence continues at coordinate 6,214 of CAZZZQ010000142.1, read as the reverse complement.
GGATGCCGACCCCAACTCTGCCACCGGTCAGCCGATCGAGTACGACTTCTCGAAAGCACCGACGCTGAAGGTTCCGGGCGACTGGAACACGCAGGGCGATCGCTACTACTACTACGAAGGTCCGCTCTGGTATGAGCGTAAGTTCGACGCGACTCCGAAGCCGGGCCAGCGCGTCTTCTTCCACATCGGAGCAGCCAACTATCGCAGCAAGCTGTGGGTCAACGGCGAGCACATCTGTGATCACGAAGGCGGCTTCACCCCCTTTGACTGCGAGATCACAAAGGTCCTGAAGCCAGGCCAGAACTCCGTCGTGATCAATGTCGACAACACGCGGATCGAAGACGGCGTGCCTACCCTCAACACCGACTGGTGGAACTACGGCGGCCTGACTCGCGACGTCTCGCTTGTTGCTGTCCCAGAGGCCTTCGTCGACGACTACGATCTGCACCTCAGCCGTGTCGATCACGCAACGATCGAAGGCTACGTCCACGTGGAAGGAGCCGCCGCCGGAGCATCGGTCCACGTCAGCATCCCTGACCTGAAGATCGACTCTACCGCTACGACCGACGCCGAGGGTCGCGCCGCGATCAGCCTTCATCCGCGAAACCTGCAGACCTGGTCGCCTGAGACGCCGAAGCTCTACACGGTCAACATCGCCTCCGGCTCCGACAACATTCACGACGAGATGGGCTTCCGCACCATTGAAGTTCAGGGTGACAAGATCCTGCTCAACGGCAAGCCGGTCTTCCTCCGCGGGATCTCGGTTCACGCCGAAGCCCCTTATCGCACGGGCCGCGCCTACTCAGAGCAGGACGTCACGACGCTGCTGGGCTGGGCCAAGGAGCTCGGCTGCAACTTCGTCCGGCTTGCTCACTACCCCCACGACGAGCGGATGACGCGCGCCGCCGATCGCATGGGGATCATGGTCTGGAGCGAGATTCCGACCTACTGGGCGCTCCACTTCGGGGACCCGGCCGTCCTTGCCAAGGCCGAGCAGCAGCTCCACGAGGAGCAGCGGCGCGACCGCGATAAGGCGTCCATCATGCTCTGGTCCGTCGCGAACGAGACCCCGAACACGCCGGAGCGCACGCTCTTTCTCTCCACGCTCGCAGACAAGGCGCGGCAGTATGACCCGACCCGCCTGGTCACTGCGGCTCTTCTTGTTCGGGGCGAGGGCAATACAAAGATCGTCGACGACCCGCTCGGAAAGGCGCTCGATGTGATTGGCGCGAACGAATACATCGGCTGGTATGAGAAGACGCCGGAGGACGCTACCAAAACCACCTGGAAGATCGCCTACGATAAACCGCTTATTATGAGCGAGTTTGGCGGCGATGCGAAGGCGGGCCTGCACGGGGGAGACCACGATCGCTGGACCGAGGAGTACCAGGCCAACATCTTCCGCAACCAGATCACGATGCTCAACACCATTCCCCAGCTCCGCGGGATGAGCCCGTGGCTCCTGATGGACTTCCGCTCACCCGTCCGCGTCCGGCCCGGGATTCAGGATGACTTCAACCGTAAGGGCCTGATCGCACCCGACGGGACGAAGAAGAAGGCCTTCTTTATCCTTCAGAAGGCCTACGTCGATAAGACGGTCGGGAAGCCGGAGTAAATCGAAGGCGCCCTGACGCCGGCGGCGCCACTCTGCGGGGTTTTGGACGCTTCGCGTGAGGGCGCCGCTTAATATTCGAGATGATACGGCGCCGGGAAGGTCAGCGTTCCGTTTGACCGTTCGTACCACATGAACATCTTCTTCGGACTGCCGTTCACCGTCACCGCAACAATGATCCCGGTCCCGGTGCGCTTCGAGATATCAACATGATGCGTCTTGATCGGACCCCAGTCGCTTGCCGTCGTCCAGTCCTCGGTAAAGCGCTGGAGGGTGTAGTCGTACTTCTGAGGATGCTGCTGCCAGTCCGGATCATGCATCCAGACCCCGTACGCCTTCACGTAGTCCTTCGCCTCAAGGTCTGAGAGGAAGGTGCTGACCGTGTGCTCCTCCGGGAGATTCTGGAAGAACCAGCCATGGCCCAGGAGGTAGCCGCTTACGGTAAGCAAGGCGAGCAGCAGGATCAGCGCGCCGCTCCCGACCAGCAGGTTGCGCTTCCGCGTCTCGCGGCGGTTGTTATACTCCGGTGCGTTCAACAACGTCATCGCTTCAGTCCTCTTCCCTCATTAGACACCGCGGAGGGAGCAATTGGTCCCAGCCCCTCAGAGCCAATCTCGCAGTGCCTTCAGATGGTATTCGAGATGAGCGATATAGTCCTCCATGACGTAGCCCATCGTGACTCGTGTGTCCGGAAAGACACAGATCCGGCCGAGGTGCTCCCGTGTGACCTGCCGCATCGTCCAGGCGATGTGCTCGTTCAGGACGCGCCAAAGCTGCAGCACCTGCACCCACTCCTTCTCCTCATAGTGCTGCGCCCGAACCCATTCCTCCTGGGCGTAGTGCATCGACTGCAGCTCGGTCTCGTCGCTTGAGAGCGTCTCCAGCCGGACGATCCGCTGCAGATTGTTGACGGCTGAATCCGTCAGGTGCCCTAGTACCTGCTTCGCGGACCACTTGCCCTCGGCCGGAGCTACGCTTGCCCGCAGCCCTGAGACGCCTTCGAGCCACGGCGTCGACTCAGCCATTACCTCGGCGAGCCGAATTCCAAGCTCCACCGGGTCCAACGCCGCCAGTGGGGTCTCCCCTGCATACTTCATTGCCATGCGAACGCTCCTTGAAAGACGTCGAACTCTGTTCCACTCTCCAATAGATATACCGAAACGACGTCGAACCGCACCGGGATCAGCCGCCGCTTCTCCTCAGGAAAGGCCCGAAGGTAGCTTCGAGCCAGCCCTCGCAGCATCCTCTGCTTGTCGCGATCGACGGCAGCTTCGGCAGGATTCAGGTCGCGGATACGCCGCGTCTTCACCTCGATGAAGCAGAGCCAGTCGCCGTCCCAGCCGATCAGGTCAACGTCTCCGCGCATCTTTGTGCTGGTCCAGCGGGCCGCCGTCACGATGTAGCCCTGCCTGCGAAGGTGAAAAAGCGCCGCCCGTTCGCCGAGCAGACCAGTCGCGAGGTGGGGTGCGATCGCCGGCCCGCGCCGTAGCCGGCTTGCAAGCAGGTCCATCCGGCCAAGCCCCCACTCCTGCAGGTCCAGCCAGCCGCGCGTGGTCGCCGGGATGCTCATCGTCTGCACCAATCCTGTTGCACTTCGGTCCCAGACTACCCCAGGCAGGCGAATTTGACGGGAACACAAGCATTGCCTCAGCACCGTTACCCTGCCATACTTAGGAGTGCCCACACTGCACACATTCCAAACACATTTGAAGAGGTCGCGGACATGTCTGCAAAGTACATCTTTGTAACCGGCGGAGTTGTGTCTTCACTCGGCAAAGGACTCGCAGCAGCCTCCATCGGCTGCCTGCTCGAGGCCCGCGGGATCCGCGTCAACATCATGAAGTTCGATCCGTACCTGAACGTCGATCCCGGCACCATGTCGCCGTTCCAGCATGGCGAGGTCTTCGTGACCGACGACGGCGCAGAGACCGACCTCGATCTTGGTCATTATGAGCGCTTTACCCACGCCAAACTGACCCGCGACAACAACCTGACGACCGGCCGGATCTACGAGCAGATCATCACCAAGGAGCGTCGCGGCGACTATCTCGGCAAGACCGTGCAGGTCATTCCGCATGTCACCAACGAGATCAAGAACGCCATGCGGCGTGTTGCAGCGGACTGCGAGGTCGCCATCGTCGAGATCGGCGGAACGGTCGGCGACATCGAGTCGCTTCCCTTCCTCGAGGCGATTCGCCAGATGCGCCAGGAGCTGGGCCGGGATAATACCTGCTTTATGCACATGACGCTCGTCCCGTGGATCGCCGCGGCGCAGGAGCTGAAGACCAAGCCGACCCAGCACTCCGTCAAGGAGATGCTTTCGATCGGCATCCAGCCGGACATCCTGCTCTGCCGGGCCGATCGCGCCGTTCCCCGCGAGATGCGCTCGAAGATCGCCGCCTTCTGCAACGTGGAGGAGAAGGCTGTCATCATCGCCCGCGACGTGCCCTCGATCTACGAGGTCCCGCTGAACCTTGCGGAGCAGGGTGTCGACGCACTCGCGCTGAAGTACCTTCGCCTCGAGGCGAAGGAGGCCGAACTGAGCAAGTGGCAGGATATCGTCCACCGCGCCTATAACCCCATGGACGAGGTATCGATCGGGATCGTCGGCAAGTACGTGGAGTATGAGGACAGCTATAAATCGCTGAAGGAAGCCCTGGTTCACGGTGCTCTCGCGCATAACCTGAAGCTGCGCGTGACCTGGATCGAGGCCGAGGGGCTGGAGTCCGAGAACTACACCTCGCAGCTCGAAGGCTTCGACGGAATTCTCGTGCCGGGCGGCTTCGGCAAGCGCGGCATCGAGGGCATGCTGAATGCAATTCGCTACGCCCGCGAGAACAAGGTCCCCTACTTCGGAATCTGCCTCGGCATGCAGACGGCCTGCATCGAGTACGCGCGGAACGTCTGCGGCCTGAAAGACGCGAACTCCGGCGAGTTCGATCCTGCCACGCCGCACCGCATCATCTATAAGCTGCGCGAGCTGACGGGCGTCGAAGAGATGGGCGGGACGATGCGTCTGGGCGCATGGGCCTGCACGATGGAGGCTGACTCGCTGGCCGCCAAGGCCTACGGGACGACCGAGATCTCGGAGCGCCATCGCCACCGCTACGAGTTCAACCGGGAGTACGAGGCGGTGCTGACAGGCGCCGGCCTTCGCCTGACCGGAACTACGCCGGACGCGACTTACGTGGAGATCGTCGAGATCCCGTCGCACCCGTTCTTCCTCGGCTGCCAGTTCCATCCGGAGTTCAAGTCGAAGCCGCTCGAGCCGCATCCGCTCTTCCGCGACTTCGTAGCGGCCAGCTACAAGCATCGTGGCGCAGCTCCGAACCCCCATGCTGCAGTTGAGATTCCACAGGCACTGTAGTTTGCTGAAACAGAAAAGCCCACCGGATCCGGTGGGCTTTTTGCTTCTTTCGAAAACGAACTACTGTCCCGCTACGAGGTCGAGAACGTCGGCGATGATGCGGCTCGTCGGATTGTAGGCGACGACATAGCCGTCATAGTAGCCAAAGCGGTAGCCAGGCGGCGGTGGCGGAACGCCCCGATAGTATGAGCTGGGGACGGCCTGAATGCGGTAATTGGACGGGAGACGGTCGCCGGCGTTGAAGTGTGGCCGGCCCTGCGGATTTCTCTGCCAGCGCTGGATGTTGCTCTGATAGTGGCTGCGCAGGTTATTCCGGTCATCCGGGCGGAAGTGGTAGTCGCCGCCACCGTGCTGGCCGTTCTGATATCCCTGTGGCCCGTGATCCTGACGCCCATCGTGCTGCTGACCGTGATCCTGATCGTGGTGATCCTGGGGTCCCTGTTGTGCGCCTGCAATGGAAGCAGATGCGATCAATGCCGCCCCTAGAATAAAAGCTTTCAAGCCGTTCGTACCGTTCATTCGATCTCCTGGCGGCTCATCGTATCAAGCACACCTCTCGTTAGATGCCTGAAATGGGCCTCTCTTCGAACAAGAGTGAACTTTAGTGACTTACTTTTCGCTCAGACCAGCGGGGACGAGAGCAGGTAGGCCAAGCGCCTGGCGGGTCTCGGCACCTGCGGAGGCGAGCTCTTTCTGGAAGCGAGGGGTCGCGAGCATGTACCCAAAGATCACCAGGGCGACCCGCCGGCTGGCCTCGATATCGCTTCGGTAGTGCACGCCGCAGATCAGGCGATTGTGGGCGTAGTCGTCCGCACGGGCGAGAATCTCCGCACTCTTCTCCGGAACCATCTGCGCCAGCGTCAGCCCGAGTAGATAGCCCGAGATGGTGTGGCCACTCGGATAAGAGTTCGCAGCCTGCGTCAGAACGCAGACCGGACGGAGCGTCGTGTCCTGCTGGTAGGGCCGTGGGCGATGCATCAGCAGCTTCAGCGGAGCTCCGGCAGCCGCCTCATCATTGTGAACATGTGTGGAGAATGCGGCGGTGATGGGCAGGTTCTTCGCGCTGAAGCGGTCGCCAAGAACGGTCCTGTACGAAAAGATGTCCTCTTCCTTGTCATCGGCCTGCGCCGCGGCGACCTCGGCTGGGGTGCGCGACGCCTCAATGCTATGCAGCTCCGCAAGCTCGGCCTTCGTGATCGGACCATCCTGTGGCGGCGGGGCTTGCAGCACGAGGG